>CAZAMX010000236.1:0-1697 GCA_964486095.1 uncultured Acetatifactor sp.
CAACAAGAAGAGAATTTCCACATGTTGTCATGTCCAAAAAGGTACTGGTATTGTCGCCAAAAAGCTCCTTTACCTTATCCTCCAGCTTGCGGCGGTATTCGGCCACCAGCTGCGGCGAACGCTCTTCAATGAAGTTCACCAGCTTCAGCATACCGTCCAGCTTTTCCAGCAGATCCTCCTTTAAGCGCTCTCCCTCCGTGATTCTGCTCTCCACGAACATTTTCGCGGCGCCCTCCACTGCCTTCTGCAGCTCCTTCCAGAGTTCTTCTTCGTCCACTCCCGCTTCTTCCATGGTAAAGACCTCCGGGTACTTGGAGAGGGACGAGACCCGGACATCATTGTCCAGTCCGAAATCTTCGGCCATCTGCCTTAAATAAAGCAGATACTCCTGCGCCACCTCTTTATTGTAACGAACCGTACAAGTATGCTCTGAAAAGTCCTCATAGGTGACAAACACATCCACCTTCCCTCTGGAAATATACTTTTTCAGTTCGCTCCTGACAGCGGACTCAAAATAGTTCAGCGCTTTGGGCATCTTAATGCTGACGTCCAGATAGCGGTGATTTACAGCCTTGATCTCCACCGTAAACTTTCTGTTATTTTCCGCAGCCTCGCATCTGCCGAAGCCGGTCATGCTCTTTATCATCAGTGCTCCTATCCCGGCAGTATCTCCGCCGCCAAACACTTCGTTGCGCTCAATATGCCGCAGACTATATTATAAGATAAGTTTGGGAATGAGTCAAGAGGTGTGACCAGGATCTCAGAAAGGCGATCTCAGAAAGGAGGCCGCCAAAATTGACTGCCCCCCTTCATTTGCCCTTTACGGATCAATTATGCCATCATTATTGAACATTAATGACCCAGCCCGGGCGAATCTTATTGATGTTCTTAATCTGAGGATTTGCTTTCATCAGCTGCTGCAGGCTGACACCGTTTTTCTTTGCTATACGCAGGAAGGTATCTCCTGCCGCTACCGTATAAGTCCTGCCTCCCTGGGCGGCTTCCTCAATCCCTGCCGCAGCCTTATCCGCAACCACGGCGATGTACTCATCTCCCCTGTTGATAGGGAACATAGCCTGACCTTCCGCTGTAATGACAAAATTTCCAACCAGCTTCATGACACCTGCATTTTCATCATAGCTGTACAAAAATGCCTGCTTCCCCGCATTTTCCTTCCCAAGATTCATGTGTACATTCACAGGAACGGCATAATCGGTCTTCTCACTCATGGCAAAGCTCCTGCTAGCATATGCTCCCGTGAGAACCTGCTGTTTTACTGCCTCCGGGACACTGTCAGAAGTCAAGGTAACCTTAAAGGAAGCATTTCCTTTTGTAAGTCCGGGGCCGGCCAGACTAAAAGCAATTCCGTCTCCGGTATGAAGAAACAGAACCTTATCCTGTTCTGCAAGGTTATTCAGCACGTCTGCAGGAACTTCAAAACGGCCGCCTGTGTTAACATTGACAACCTGTGTTCCGTTCGCCAGGGGAGCAGTACTGATGCTATGATTAACTGCATTCCAGTCAACGTCTGCCTCAGCAGCCGGAGTGCTGCTATTGCCGGAATCGGATGACGGGCTGTTGCCGCCGGAAGGTTGGTCACCGCCGGAAGGCTGGTTACCGCCGGAGGGCTGGTCGCCGCCGGAGGGCTGGTCGCCGCCGGAGGGCTGGTCGCCGCCGGAAGGCTGGTCACCGCCGGA
>CAZAMX010000236.1:1797-4420 GCA_964486095.1 uncultured Acetatifactor sp.
AGGGCTGGTCGCCGCCGGAGGGCTGGTCGCCGCCGGAAGGCTGGTCACCGCCGGAAGGCTGGTCACCGCCGGAAGGCTGGTCACCGCCGGAGGGCTGGTCGCCGCCGGAGGGCTGGTCGCCGCCGGAAGGCTGGTCACCGCCGGAAGGCTGGTCACCGCCCCCGGGTGTTGTTTCCACACTGTTTTCATCAAAGAAATTTACCGTGTAGGAAATCGGACTGGAGATGCCCTCGATTGTCACCTGAAAGGAATCTCCTGCCTGAAACGCCTCTATATCCCTGGGGCGGAAAATGATACATGCCCCCATCTGCCCCACTATATAAGCGTTGGTGCTGTTCTGGACATAGAAATCCCCGTCGGCACCTGCTTCGGAGAACGTCCAGACTTTATGATCGGAAGCTCTTGTAAGAGTTACCTTCACGGTCGCAGGATCCGCCTCCGCTCCTGTAGAAACGGACCAGGGATAAGCCTTGTCAAAATAATCCACCGGCATATTCTGGGCCGGCCAGGCTACGCCGTATTCTCCGCCGGCTCCTGCCATATCCAGCGAATACATGGCGCAATAACTGCCCCTGGAGCCGGACACAGCACCAAAACCGGTGGCCGCCATAGCAGGATTTAAGATCCAGCGCCGATGCCCTACCCTTTGAATATTTGAGTCATCATAATCCGCCATCCAGCCGTTTATAATTGTGTCATTTAAGCTTCTTGCCCAGCTCGCCATAGCAATATTGGAATGGCTTGCTCCGTCATAGCCTGACTGATACAGTTCATCACTGATCCCCTCCGGCCGAACCGGATTATGATCCAGATCGTTGTTCAGGTACATTACCAGCGAGGCTGCCTGTGTCTTTTTATTATACTCGTCAGACAAGATTACGTTGTCCGACAGACCGGCAATATACCGCACCTGATTCAGCATTTTCAGCGTCTTGTCCAAAGTTTCCTGAGACAGACTCCCCGGATCATAACTGCCTTCCGTCACAGGCTCCTGACCATAGGTAAACGGATCGCTCATGGTAAGTCCGTCACTCTTGATCCTGGCCAGAATTTCCTCCTGCGTATGGTACGCCACATTAAGTCCCGCAGCATCCGATGTACCGGCAGCTTTAACCGGAGCCATAGAAGCTGCCACGAGTATTCCGGCAAACAGAAAGCCTGAAACTCTTCGGAATAATGAACTTGCTTTTTTCTTCATCATTCTTTTCTCCTTTACACATTCTACACTTTGTCCCCGGCAACGTCTGCCGAGGACACCTTCATTATATTCTCATACACATATCCCCGTCAATCAAAATGTATCGGTTCACCCTTGCCTGTTATCAGCTGCCCGGAAAGCTGAGCCGATACGTTACATTAACACGGTAACCGGCGCCCCATTGCTTTTTCAGGATAACTCTGATAGACTTATGGAAGGCATATAGACCTCCGGCAGGCAATGCGCGGAGAAAAAGGAGAAAACCATGGCATTCGACGGTGTTACCATAGCAAATGTAGTCAGCGAACTAAGGCGGGAGTTGATCGGCGGACGGCTCACAAAAATAGCCCAGCCTGAAGAGGACGAGCTTCTCCTGACGGTCAAGCAGCCGACGGGGCAGCGAAAGCTGCTGCTTTCCGCCAGCGCCTCCCTGCCTCTGATCTACCTGACGGAGACCAATAAACCAAGCCCCATGACCGCCCCCAACTTCTGCATGCTTTTAAGAAAGCATCTGCAAAACGGGCGTATTATCGATATTTCCCAGCCTGGTCTGGAGCGCATCGTCCGCATCCAAATTGAGCATCTGGACGAAATGGGCGATCTGCGCCAAAAAACACTGATCATCGAGATCATGGGCAAGCACAGCAATATTATTTTCTGTAACGATGACAACATGATCATTGACAGCATCAAGCACATCTCTGCTGCCGTCAGCTCCCTTAGGGAGGTTCTTCCCGGAAAGCCTTATTTTATAGCCGGGACCCAGGATAAGCTGGACGCCTTAACCGTAGATTTTGACACCTTTCTGCAGGCTCTTTCCTCCAAACCGCAGCCGGCTTACAAGGCTCTGTACGGCAGCTTTGCAGGTATTTCTCCTGTCCTTGCCCAGGAGCTCTGCTTTGAGGCCGGGATTGACGGGGAACTGCCTGTGGCAGCCCTGGATTCCAAAGCTTACCAGGAGCTTTTCAACGCATTATCCCGTATGGCAGACGCCATCCGGGAGGAACATTTTGTGCCGAATATTGCCTATCAAAACGGCAAACCGGCAGAATTCTGTGCGCTGCCGCTGACAATATACGGCTATCCCCTGACTCCGGGAGACATTCGCTCTTCCCTGGGCCGGCAAAGCTTCGGCAGCTACACTGTCCCTTATAACTCCATGTCCGAGCTTTTGGAGGCTTATTATGCGGAGAAAGCCGCCGTCACCCGCATCCGTCAAAAATCCTCTGACCTGCGCCATATTGTTCAGACAGCATTGGAGCGCAATATCAAAAAATATGATCTGCAGCTGCGCCAGATACAGGATACCGAAAAGCGGGATACCTACCGAATTTACGGCGAGCTTTTAAATACCTACGGCTATATCGCTGAACCCGGTGCCAATTCTTTGCATGCCTTAAACTATTATACCAACGAGGATGTGAC
>CAZAMX010000237.1:0-4390 GCA_964486095.1 uncultured Acetatifactor sp.
CAAGGTAAGGGGATGCTGGCGGATTTATCCGCTGCGATACCGGAGGACACAAGGGAGCAGATATTTCCGTGAGTATTGCAGCAGGGGATGATAGAAAACAGGCTGTACGGGATTTCAGACAGAGTATCAATAAGTACTTTATTAGTACCGAAGGATGTCTGGGAAGGAGATACCTGGACCTTTCAGGATGTTCTGTCGCTTTTAGAGCAGCGGGAAAGAAGCGGAGTACCCTGCGACAGCTTTGCATCAACGGGACCGTCTCAGATGCTTTACGACCTGACCTCTATGGATTTGGGCAGAATAAGCTGTTTTCTGGCAGATCTGGAGAAGGGGAAAAGTTATTTTGAGCGTCCTGAATTTGTAAAGCTGCTGGAGGCATGTAAAAGGTTTGGCATAAGCGCCGAATATAAAACGCCCGAAGAGCGTCTGGCAGAGGTGGAGGACGGGAAGGCTCTGGCTTTGTATGCGGGGGGAGATTTGAAGGGCTTCAGCCGTGTTATGGCCATGGCAGGAGAAGGCTGGAAATGCGTAGGTTATCCGACGGAAGGCAAAAACGGAACCAAAATAACCTGCTACAAGCTTATGGCAGTGAATGGGGGCACGCAAAGGTTTGAGGCTGCGATAGATTTTTTGCATTATCTTTTGAGCGAGGAAGTGCAGAGAAGGAAAATCGCAACCGGAACGGTAAGACGGGATGTGCTTACGGCCGGCGTGACTGTTATTTCGGAGGGGCCGGTTTTCAAGCTGGGCGGACGGGCAGTGGTGCCGCTGGAAGGAAAGCCGGATGGAGGCAGCTGGCTGCAGGAGTATATGGAACTACTGGATCAGGGAGTGCCTATGTCGGAAGAGTACAACGAAATCGGAATGATCATCGAGGAAGAGGCAGAGGCATTTTTCAGCGGAGACAAGGGCGCCGCGGCGGCAGCGGAAATGATTCAGAACAGAGTGCAGCTGTATCTGGATGAAAGATAAAGGGTTGATACACCGGGTTTGTAATTTGTGTACGAATGCGGGTGTCTGTACGGCAAGATGCGTTAATGAAAGCGGGTGTTGAGAGCCAGAAAGCAATCATTTGGAAGGGAGTGTCACAAAATAACTAGTTTATAGTTATTTGCGTGATGATCCCTTCTTCTTTTACGGCTTTCGTTTCTGATTTTAGATATTGATTGCCATTTATTCCTGTAAAAGATATAATAGGAGTCAGAAAACACGTAGAATTTATGCAGGATACAGCGTATGGACGAAGAGGAATGTGTAAAACGGATAAAAGCAGAGACATAGGAGAAACAGCTGATGATTCATGAGATAGGAGCGATTTTTTCTTTAATCAATCGGATCAGGAAGGATAAGCATATCAGTCAGCGGGACTTAGGGAGGGGGATCTGCTCGGGGCAGCAGATTTCCAAGATAGAGAACGGGGAGGCGCTGCCTGATTTTTTTATGATGGAGCTTCTTTTGCAGAGGCTGGGAACCAGTACGGCTAAATTCGAGATTGCTTTAAGCCTGGAGGAATATGAAGAGATCGAGGCCAGGGACGATATTTTGGACGATCTGCGGGCGGGGAGGCTGGATGAGGCGGAGAAGAGGCTTGAAAATTTCTGCCGGGAGGCAGGAGCGGATCAGCCGGTGAGGAAGATGAACCGTGCCAGGCTTTTAGGGCTGCTGGCTTTGGAACGGAAAGAGTATGAGGCCGCGGTAAAATACCTGAAAGAAGCGGTGGGGCTTACCATGGGGCAGGCAGAGCAGGTCAGTTTAAACGAGAGATTGTTTGCGGGGATCGAGCTGGAAACCCTGATTCTTTATGGGCAGGCCCTGCGGGCCGGGCATAAGGGCGAAGAGGCCCAGGAGCTGCTGCAAAGGGTATTGGATTATGTAAGAAAGTGGATTACGGACAGTGGGGAACGGGCAAAGCTGCAGGCCAAGATTGCAGTAGTGCTGGGGAATATCCAAAGAGAAGCGGGGGATTATGCCGCTTGCGGAGCCTTGTGCGAAGAGGCTCTGGAGCTGCTTCGGGACAACGACCTGATTCAGTGCATGCCTTCTCTGTTCGAACTGCTTCTGACGGTATACGAAAGTACCGGACAGCAGGAGAAGTGGGAGCGGATCAATTGCTGGAAGGAGACGCTGGAGCAGGTTTATGCGCATTTCGGATTGAGTGCCTCCATGATCGACAAGCTGTATTTTAACTCCTGCACCAGCCAGTATTACCTGATCGGGGAGATCATTCGGGAGGAACGAAGGGCCCAGGGCATGTCCCAGGAGGAACTGATGGAAGGAATTTACCAGGAGCCGGCTACCATGTCCCGGGTGGAAAACGGGCAGATGCCTGATCGGAAGAAGCTGCGTCAGCTCATGGATAAGCTGGGCATGAGCGGCTGGCGTTACGCAGGCGCCGTGGCCACGGAGGATTACCGTGTGCTGGAGATGAATGCCGAGATCGAGCAGCTTTTGTGCAGGCATGAGAATGAGAAAGCGGTGTGGATGGCAGAGCAGATGAAAAAGCAGGTGGATTTGTCCGTTCCGGAGAACAGACAGCGGGTGGAAGGACTGGAGCTTGAAAGTCAGCTTCGCAGGGGGGAATTGAAACCGGAAGAGGCCTGCAGTAAAGCAAAAGAACTGTTGCAATTGACTTACCATAAGAAAACGGAGCGGGTGCCTTTTCGGAATGAGGTGCGTCTGCTGAATGATATGTGTAATTATTTATGGCGCGTGGGACGGAAAGAGGAAGCAATTTCCGAATATCAAAAGGTATTGGAGCGCTTTGAAAGGAGCAGAGTGCAGACAAGGTATCATTTTCTGTCGGAAGGGCTGATTTTGGATAATATGGCGCTTTATATGTTTCATATTGGCAATATGGAGGAAGCAGGCAAATGGTCCGGAAAGGGTGTTGTGAAGCAGCTGTTCAATGGAAAGATAAATGCAATTTATTATGCTTTCGGCAATCTTGTAGGCGTGGAAGAGGACAGGGCAGAGAAAATGGCCGGCGGACCGGTAGACTTTACGTCTGATGAAGCGGATGTTCTGTATGGCGGTGTCAGAAGAAAATGTCTGCAATATATGGAATGGACCATTCATATCACAGACATTTTTAAACAGCAATTTATGAAAACACATTTTATGAGGTTTGCAAAGGAAAATCTGGGTATGGACATAATAGGAGATTAGCTTCTGTCAGAGGCCGCCAGATCCGGTGTAATAGGATTTTCACAGGTCAGATTGGCCGTAGTACTGTAAGTAGATACCCCGTGAACCGTCTGACAAAAGGAAAAGGCTTTTCCCGGTAAGGCCAGCAGAGCGGCTGCAAACAACAGAGCGGTACATTTTACGATTCTTTTTTTCATTTTAACGTTCTCCTTTTCTTTTGTAATATGTAATTATGCCATAGAAATTGCTTCGCAATTTCCGTGATTTAAGTTCTATAATAGAATGAGGTAATATCAAGAACCATGACTTATTTGTGGAAAATTCCTAATGATTTGTGGTTATAAACAATAGCAAATTATGAAGGAATACACTTGATTAAATAAGGGGGAAATCATGAAAAGACAAATTACGGCGGCCCTTGCGGCAGCGTTCTTACTTGGCAGTTTGGCGGCCTGTGGAAACAGCGATGCAACGGCAGCGGGCGGGGCAGGAGATGAGAGCGTACAGAATAAAAATGCGCAGGACGAGAGTACGCAGGAAGAAAGCGCGGAAAAGGTAAGATATAGTTACGGTGAGGCGGAGATTCCCGATATTCCTTGCGGAGACGGCAGCTTTGAGGGCAAGGCTGACTGCCAAGCGGATAGCGAGGACAGCATTAAGCTGCAGCAGGCCCTCGGCAGTATGGTGTTTGAGACCCATACCTTTGACGATTATACGGTAAGCCTTGTGGGAGACAGCGTCAGAACCGACGAGGCTAATTTCCCGGGCAGCATTTACGTGCAGAACCTTCGCGTGGAGTTGGAAAAGAACGGGGTGATGATAGAAGCGGATGGCGGATATAATGACACGTTCACTTATGTAACGCAGTTTTATACGGAATATCGGCTTTTTGCGGATAAAATCGGAAACTATCTGGACATATATGACCTGGACTGCCATGTGATTGCAATGCGATATTACTATGACGATGATCCGGAGAGAACCGTGAAGACGGCGGTAGAATTTGCGGTGCTTCGGGAGGATACGTTTTATGAAGGGTTCGTGGGCATGTGTGAAGAAGGCCTTGGCGTGATGCTGAATCCCGATCATGCAGCAGAGACAGCCACGATGCTTGTGCTAAACAGCGTGGAGAACGAGGCATGCCGTATGGGAATTTTTGGCTCCGATGAGTTTACCGTAGCTGACGGGAAGACATTGCTCGACGAAGAGGCGGGTATCAGGTATACCTTTGATTTTTCTGATCCGC
>CAZAMX010000238.1:0-4348 GCA_964486095.1 uncultured Acetatifactor sp.
GCTGCATTTAAGATTTTATTCATTCATTTCCAAAAAATATCCCTGCGTAAGGTATTGCTTGTTACGCTGCGTCATGTTATAAAATAACCTTATTCGAGACGGGAACTGTCCGAATGTCCATCCAACCCAGGAGGTAAAATCATGTCAATGTACACCACGGGAGAACTGGCCAAGCTCTGCGGTGTGTCCGTCAGAACGGTACAGTATTACGATTCCAGAAATATCCTTGTACCCAGCGAGCTGTCGGAGGGCGGCCGGCGGCTTTATACGGAGCAGGACTTAAAACGGATGAAAATAATCTGCTTTCTCCGGGATGCGGGTATTTCCATCAACAACATAAGAGAACTGCTGTCCCGGGAGGACCCCGGCAGTGTTATCTCCATCTTGCTGGAGCAGCAGGAAAAGCTGCTGCAGGAAGAAGTAAACGAGCGGCAGGTAAAACTGGAGCTGATTAACGGAATCCGGAAGGAGCTGAAAGCAGTGAAGAATTTTTCCTTTGAATCCATTGGTGATATTGCCCATTTGCTGGAAAATAAGCAAAGAATGAAGCGTCTTCACGTTGTCATGCTGATTATGGGTATTCCTCTCAGCATTTTTCAATGGACTGCAATTATCCTTTGGATTACCGCCGGCATGTGGCAGCCCTTTGCCATTTATATCCTGGCTGTCGTACTTTCTGCGCCATGGTTATCCCGTCTTTACTTCAAGCGGGTAATCTATATTTGCCCTCAGTGTCACCAGGCCTTTCGCCCTGCCCTTAAAGAAGCCTTTTGGGCAGCCCATACTCCCACGCTCAGAAAGCTCACCTGCACCTGCTGCGGGTACAAGGGCTTCTGCGTGGAAACCTACGGAAAAGAAACAAAAACGAATAAAGGAGACTAAAAAAATGGATAAAATTATGGACTTTCTTCCCTTTCTGATTCCGCTGATGATTGTGCAATTTGTGTTGTTGGGATATACTCTGTATCACATTCTAACCCACCAAAGCTATAAAAGAGGCAGCCGCACCCTTTGGCTGATTGTGACGATTGTGTTAATGAACTTCGTGGGGCCCATCCTCTATTTCCTGTTGGGCAGGGAGGATGCGTAAATGGATATACTGCAAATAACCGGCCTGCATAAACGCTTTGGCGACAAAGAGGTTATAAAGGGGCTCACGCTGTCCGTCCCGGAGCACAGTATTTTCGGCTTTATCGGCCAAAACGGTGCCGGCAAGACCACCACCATGAAGATGATCCTAGGTCTGTTAAAAGCAGATTCCGGCAAAATTACCGTTGCCGGGGAAAATGTTGTTTACGGCCGGACATCCGTAAACCGCCGGATCGGTTATTTACCCGACGTACCGGAATTTTACCCTTTTATGACGGCGCAGGAATATCTATCCTTTTGTGGTAATATAGCCGAAATGAATCCGGCGGAAATCCGAACCAGAAGCAGAGAGCTTCTGGAGCTTGTGGGACTTGGCAGCGAAAAGCACCGCATTAAGGGCTTTTCCAGAGGGATGAAACAGCGCCTTGGCATTGCGCAGGCATTGCTTCACCGCCCAAAGCTGCTGATTTGCGACGAACCCACCTCTGCTCTGGACCCCATGGGCAGAAAGGAAATATTGGAGCTTCTCCTGGCCGTCCGGGAACAGACCAGCATTTTGTTTTCAACACATATCCTGTCAGATGTGGAGCGTATCTGTACCGACGTGGCCTTTTTACACAACGGCACTGTACACCTGAATGGAGCATTGACGGATATTATGCAAAAGTACCGCACAGAAGAATACCTTTTGGAGCCGGAAAAACAGACAGACCTCCTCACGCTCCGTCAGAAATACCCCTATATGGAACTGATGAGCGGGAAGCAGCTCCGCTTCAGTCAAAAAGAACATAATATATTTGACGTACTTGCGTTTACGGCAGAAAAGCATGTTTCTCTGCTAAAATTAGAGCGCCTGGAGCCCTCGCTGGAGACCTTATTTATGCAAATGATTCATGAAAGACCACAAAGCATTTGTGACGACAGAACGGCTGAACATGAAAAACGCGGCAATAACGCAGAAACGGAGTGAACAATGAGATCTTTACTGGCATTTATGAAAAAGGAATGGATGGAGCAGCTTCGCTGCGGACGATTGATAATTCTCGTTATTCTTTTTGTTTTGCTCGGAATTATGAATCCGGCAACAGCCATACTGACTCCCTGGCTGCTGGAAATCATGACTGACTCCCTGGCAGGAAGCGGCATCACCGTGACAAGCGTCACGGTAAACGCCCTGGATTCCTGGATGCAGTTTTTTAAAAATATGCCCCTGGGCCTGATCGCCTTTATTCTGCTTCAAAGCAGTATTTTTACCAGGGAATACGAAACAGGCACTCTGATGCTGGTTTTTACAAAGGGATTTGATCGTTTTAAGGCAGTAATTGCCAAGGCTTCCCTTCTTTTTATCCTTTGGAGCGCCGGCTATTGGCTGTGCTTTGCAATTACCTGCTGCTATAACGCATATTTCTGGGATAATTCCGCCGCCGGCAGCCTGGGGCTGGCCGCAGTCTGCTGGTGGATATTCGGGCTTTGGGTCATTGCCTTATGTGTATTGTTCTCTGTGCTTGCAAAATCAAACACGGCAGTACTTGCAGGAACCGGCAGTATTGTTCTTCTTTCCGTTTTACTGGGCCTGCTTCCGAAATGTAAGGAGTATGTGCCCACTGCCTTAACGGACGGTGCCTCCCTGATCTATGGGCTCCGCTCCGGACAGGCATATTTTGCCCCGCTCATCATTACTGCCGCTTGCATTCTCATCTGCTTCGCCGCAGGTATCCCTCTTTTTAACAGGAAAAAATTATAGGACTTTTTTCAAACTGTCTCATTGCAGGAGCCAAAAACCAAGGGTATAATCTCTGTCAGGAGGTGACGGAAATGGCCAACGAAGATAACAAAGACTTTAACGCTATGCTCAATGACAGCAAAGACATGCCCAGGATTCAAACGATCACGGATGAAAAAAGTATTGAAAAATACGGGGGAAACCGGATGTATTTTGCTCCGCCAAAAGACTACGACCGGGTGATGCGGCGGATTCCATACGGAAAGCTCACTACGGTAGGAGAAATCCGGGACTACTTTGCCCGCTTAAGCCAGGCAGATTTTACGGAGCCCATCACAGCGGGGATATTTGTATCTATAGCAGCCTGGGCCAGCCATCAGCGCTCCGGCGATGAAACGCCTTATTGGCGGACGCTGAAGGCAAACGGAGAATTAAACCCCAAATTTCCCGGCGGCGTGGAAGCGCAGAAGGCGAAGCTGGAAGCCGAGGGGCATACAGTTATCCAAAAGGGCAGAACCAATATCAGATACTATGTAAAGGATTATGAAAAGGTCTTATTTGAACTGACCTGATGAAGAAGGAATGCCTTCCCCATGCCAAACATCACAAAGATGGTGCCGGCTCCCATGGCCTGCTGGAAGCTGAACATACTGTTTACCACATACGCCAGCAGGCAGAATCCGCAGGCTGCCGCAATGGGGCTTTTCTGCCCCTTCTGCAGCAGTTCCCGGATACCGCAGATCATCATTCCCGCATATCCTGTAAGGCCCAGGATTCCCGTATCAGCCAGGATGGTCAGCCATTCGTTATGGGCATTGGTCAACCGCAGCGTGCCGAATACCTTTTCCACGGCTTCCGCAAAACCGGCAGACGCATCCCTGCTGATATAACTCCACATACAGTCCGGACCCACACCCACCAGCTTATGTAAAAAATCCTGTTCCGCAAAGCATCTCCAGCCTGCCCACCAGGTTGCTCCCCTGTTACTGCCCCAGGCCATGTCAAATGTAAAAAGATCAAACTCCGATAATCTGCCCAAAATGCCTGGGTGAAATGTATTCATAAGCCCCAAGAACAAAATTCCCAAAATCACTGCCATGCTTCCGAAAACTGCTGTCCGGGCCAGAATGCGATACAGCTTTTCCCGGTGAACTCCCTGCTTCCTGTCTTTCCACACAATAACCAGCGCAGCAGATGACACCAGTGTCATTCCGATAGAAACCGGCCCGCAGGCAAATAATTCCGCAAGCTTTCCAATAAAATTAATCCCATAATTGCTTCCGTCTGGAACCAGCCTTCTGAACACATAAATCCCCAAACACTCAACTGACAATATTGTCATTTCCTGCCAAAAGACAAGCATCCTGCCACTGTCTTTTGCTGACAGGCAAAACATCACCAGCATCACTACTGCCAATGCCACAAGCCCGCTGTCGCTCCCCTGGAGGATCAGGGACAAGCAGCCCACAGCCGTGTACAACATCAAAAGCACCCTCTGCCAGGCCTTCCCCTCCCCCATCCAAAGCAGCGCCATTC
>CAZAMX010000239.1:0-4340 GCA_964486095.1 uncultured Acetatifactor sp.
GGTACACAAGCGTATATCTGTGTATGAACAGCTGCCTGGATGTCTCGGAAACATTCAGGCTGTTCTCAAATGACTTGTAAATAGTGGTCAACGTCTCTTCGTCAAATTAGTCCGGGATCTTGCCGTCAAAAATCTCCTTGATAAACATTTTGCATAAGGGAATGGGCAGCTGATAGATCAAACGTCCGATCCCCAGCTCGCTGTAAGCCACAATATCTCTTTCATCAAAGAATATTTTTCCCACATCCAGCGCCATCTTGGCTTCCTTATAGGAACGGCTGACCTCCTTGATCTCCTGCACTACGGTTCCGTAAGCAATCCGGATGTTCCTGATGCCCTCCTTCTCCAGATAGCCCTCAAGGGACTGGGCCGCTTTTTCAATTTCTCTGGCGGCAGTCCCGTCTGACAGCTCCTTCACCACGATCACATTGTTCTCATCAACCGCGGTAATAAAATCCTTGCTGTTACTGCCAAAATGATTTCTTGTCAATTCCAGCACATTATTGTCCCGCTCGCCTCCCGTTTCCACAATCATAACCACCCGGGGCACATCTGTCTGTACGTGCAACTTTTTGGAACGGCTGTAAATATCTACTAAAAGCAGATTGTCCAGCAACAGATTTTTAATAAAGTTATCCTTGTCGAAACGCTCCTTGTAAGCCACAAGAAGATTCTGCACCTGGAATGCCGCCATCTTGCCGATCATGTACACGTCTTCACCGGTACCGACGGCAACCAGAATATACTCCAGCTGCTGCTCATCATATATTTTAAAGTACTGATAACCCTGAATCTCCTGCGAATCCGCCGGCGACGCGGCAAACTCCACAACAGCCCCGGCACTGCCGCCCATATCCGTGGTGGAAGCCACCTCCTTACCATCAACATCCATGACGCAAAGCTCCACCCGCGCAATGCTTTTCAGCCCGTCGATCGTATTCTGCAAAATTTGATTTGAAATCATAACCCCGCTCCTCTGACCATATTCCGCATGCGCCCAAATCTACCCCGCATAACGGAATCCCTTCCATATGATATAAAAATTTTACAAAAATATTGTCAAAAAAGCAATAGGTTTTATGGTTTTTCACAAAAAAACTGCCTGCGGTTACTCGTCAGGCAGTTTGCAGAACTAAATACGCATGTCGAAGTTTTCTCCGATGCCGGGGTTCACGCTCCGCTCCATCGCCGCAGCGTCAATCATCTGCACCAGACCTTCCCCCAACTGCTGATTGGTATCCATTGCCTTGCCCAATACGGCAGTGGAAACCTGAGACTGGGTGGAAACACTGGCCAACGCCATCGAAACGCCTGCAATATCCATATACATGCCCCCTTTCCCGACACAGACTTACGGCCCTATGACCTTCCGGCCGCATGCCTGTTTTGAATAGTGCTAGTTTACCATACTTCACAGGTTTTTTCCATAGCAAAATCACTTTTTTTAAATTCTTAAGATTTGCAGCGCCTTATGGTTTTTTCACCAATCTGGACCTTTCCCTGCTTTAGCAGTCTACCCACCGCCCGCTTAAACTCGTTCTTGCTCATTCCGGTCTCATGCCGAATGACCTCCGGCGCCGCTTTGTCATTAAAGGGAAGGGCTCCTTCATAAGCATCCAGCAGCTCCAGAATCTTCTGCGCATCCTGATCCATTTGCAGATACGCCTTTTCCCGAATACCAAGATCCAGCTTGCCGTCCTCCCTGACCCTGATGACCCGGGCTTCCACATCAGTCCCCAGTCTTACATCGCCATATAGCTCCTTTACGGCAATCAGTCCCGAATACTGATTGTCTACTGCCACAAAGGCCCCAAAATTATCACTGAGCTCGTACACTCTTCCCCGGATCCGGTCTCCCGCCTGATAAGGACTGTCTGTCCTAAGTGCCCCATACACATTCATGGTGGCGCAAAGGCGGTCGCTCTTGTCTATATAGAGGGAAACCAGTACCTCATCACCCTCCTGAACCTTTCCCCGCTGCTCTTTAAAAGGCAGAAACAGATCCTTTTCCAGCCCCCAATCCAAAAATGCTCCCAGCTTCCCCGTCTGAGCCACCTTCAACTCCGCAGTCTGTCCCATCTGCAGCTTAGGGATACGGGTGGCAGCAATCAGCCGGTCTTCCGAATCCCGGTAAATGAACACCTCCAGCCTGTCTCCCACGTTGCTGCCTTCCGGAACCTGCCGTGCGGGAAGCAGCACCCGCTCCCGGTTCTCTTCGGTGCTCACCGCAAGGTAAACGCCAAAATCCACTTTCTTTACAATCACCAGCTCCTGACTTTCCCCCAAACGAATCATATTTTCTCTCCCTTTATGCGGCTCATAAACTCGGCAACAACGTACGGCAGGCCGCTTTCGTCCGCCAGCCTTACTACCACCCTGTCCGCTTCCTCTGTCACATAGGGCATCAGCACGTCATGCAGAAAAGCCTGCCTTTTATACTCCGCCCGTACTTGTCCGATCTCAAAGCCTTCCGGCAGAAAATCCATGGCTATATCCAGGAACTGCTGATTGTTGACGTGATGATTCGTATCCAGATGATGCTTTTTTACCGTCAGGGGCTCCTGCGCCACACCCTCTCCTGCAGCCGCGATCTTTCTGGAGGAATAGTCCATCTCCAGCTTTGGCGCCCTGGTATATCGCTCCACCATAATCTCCGGAACGGCTGTAGGTTTTCCTGTTTCCGTATTTAAAAGACTCCAGAGGGAATTTGCCTTTGCCATATAATTACCCGCTTCGTCCAGCATGGCAAAATTTCTGTAGCCCAAAAATCCCTTCAAATCATAAGGCTGAGTACCGATGACTACCTTTTCCCCCAGTCTTGGATAGCGTTCAACCACTATCTGCCAGAAGCACAGAACCCAAACCAGGTGGGTCTCCTTTAAATAACTGACGCCCAGCCCCAAATCCTCCGACTGAAACGTAGAACAATCCTGAAAATAATTAATGAGAGCCGCCATGGTAAGTTTTCCGTCACTGTCAACCTCACTGTATCTGATCCTGCTTTCAAACGTATACATTATCACACCTCTTATAACGTTTAATTCTTCACGCAAACAGCTGGCCTATTATCTGAATCAGCCAGAAAAGGCCAAACACCGCCATCCCTGCATTTCCCAAAGCGATACTGAGCTTTACCTGCCTGGGGATGGCAGTCTGTCCGGGCTCAAACACAAATTTTCTTTTGACGGCAAAGACAATGAACAGCACCACTCCCGCTACGAGCATGGAAAGAATAAACAGCAGTAAAAGGCCATATAGCACAAACCACCCCAAATTGCTCTGTACCAATTCCATCAACTCAGAAACGGAGCCATTTTCCGCAAATGTCATATAGCTGTCCAGATCCATCTTTCTCATTAATATAGTGGGAAGAAATCCGCCCATAAAGTTAAACAGCATATGCAGGGAAATCGTGATTTTTAAATTCCCGGTTTTTACATAGAGGTACGCCAAAAACGTTCCTATGACGGCAGCATAGACAAACTGATTCAAATTGCCATGAAACAGTCCGAACATCAGGCCGGAAAGCACCACTGCCACCCCCTGGCCGTAACGCACGGCCCTGTCCAGAATCAGCTTTCGAAATACCAGCTCTTCCATGATGGGGGCACAGATCACCGTATAAAACAACACGGACCAGGGGTTCATGGACGTAACCACGGAGGTAATCGGATTCCCCACGGTATTTCCGATGAAAAGACCGATAAGCGTTGTCATAATCAGCCCCAGGATATTGGCTGCATAGGCAAGTCCTATACAGATAATGGCCGAAAGCACATACTGTCCCACCGTCATCCTGCGTTTCTCGATGCGCTCTGCCGGCACACATTTTTTCAAAAGCAGCGCCAGCAGGGGAAAGCCCACAAGATACATGGGTGCCATGGAAAAGAACAGATTCATGTTCATATCGTACAGCCACTCAGGCTTTACCATCCTTAAAATCAGCCCTGCCGCCATCTGCAGCACAAAAATAATCGCAGTGGCCGCCATATACAGCCAGCCCATTCTGGAAAAGTGTTTTTTTGCCGTAATCAGTTCCTGCATTCTCATCCTCCGTCAGTTTTCAAGTTCTTCTTTATCATGTCCCTACAGTATAACATTTTTCATTCCCTTTTACCACCTGTATATCCCGAATTTTTCCTTGCGGCAAAATAGATAGGAACGGATTTTCATGCCGGCTGTAAAAGCAGCAGTACCGGTACATACAAAAAACCTCCGGAAATTGTCTTCCGAAGGTTTTTCCATAAGCAGAGCAATACCTGTTTTCAACAGGTCAACCCCTAAAAACAGGGCTACAAGGATTCGAACCTTGAAATGACGGAGTCAGAGTCCGTTGCCTT
>CAZAMX010000240.1:0-4327 GCA_964486095.1 uncultured Acetatifactor sp.
AGATGCTCCATCAGGTCCTCGATATATCCCCCCTCCGTAGCAGGCTGCCTTAAAAATTTCCGCCGCACAGGCGTGTTATAAAACAAATTCCTGACAATAAAGGTGGTACCCTCAGGCGCACCCACTTCGTCAAAAGCGATTTCCTGCGCCCCCTCCAGAATCATACGGCTGCCCGTGATACTCTCAGCCGTTTTTGTTATGACCTCCACCTTTGCCACTGCCGCGATACTGGATAATGCCTCACCGCGAAAGCCCAGGCTGGAAATACGGGTCAGATCCTCCGCATTCTCAATTTTACTCGTTGCGTGGCGCAGAAATGCCGTCCGCAGCTGCTCCCTCTCCATACCGCAGCCGTTGTCCGTAACACGGATAAAAGAGATACCGCCGTCCTTCACCTCTACCGTGACAGCCTTTGCCCCCGCGTCGATGGCATTTTCCACCAGCTCCTTCACCACGCTGGAAGGACGCTCCACCACCTCACCGGCCGCGATCTTATCAATGGTCTCTGAATCCAGAATATGTATCTGCGCCATTCGCCTTTATCCTTTCCTAAAATTAATCCACCAAGCGTTTGCGATGGCTTGCATATCATGACGGCTAAACGCTTCGCAAATGCAGTTCCTTTTTATAACGTAATCGGGAAGAATGCCCGCTCTTGGCATTCTTCTTTCTGTTATGCCGACGCAGCCGGCACAAACAATCCGTGAACTCGGTGCAAGTCCGGAAGAATCGCGTAGGCGATTCTTCTCGGAATGACTTAGATTTTCTTAGGTCAGGTATTTTCTGACCTTAGAAAATCTTCATTCCGTTCACACTTGCCAACGGTTCTTCAGCTTATTCTGCAGTCTATACAATGTATTCAAGGCATCCAGCGGCGACATGGTATTAACCTCCACCTCCATCAGCTCCTTTAAAACATCCTCGTCCGTCACCGTATCAAAGAGAGAAATCTGAGCCAGATCCACCTCGTCCAGCTTCGGCTGCTTTTTTGCCTTTCCCTCTCCCTTCACATCCACAGTGATGCTCTGTATCTTTTCGATAATGTCGTTATCCGTCAGCTGCTCCACGATTTCCTTTGCCCGGTCGATCACCATGTCCGGGACCCCGGCAAGCTTTGCCACCTGAATGCCGTAGCTTTTATCTGCGCCGCCTTTAATGATCTTTCTTAAGAATACAATATCATCCCCGCACTCCTTCACGGCAATGCAGTAGTTATTCACATTGCTCATCTTGCCTTCCAGCTCGGTAAGCTCATGATAATGAGTGGCAAATAAAGTCTTGGCCCCCAGCAGCTTTCTGTTGCTGATATGCTCGATCACTGCCCAGGCAATGCTTAAACCGTCAAAAGTGGAGGTACCTCTTCCGATCTCGTCCAGGATCAACAGACTGTCGGATGTGGCATTTCTTAAAATATTCGCCACCTCATTCATCTCCACCATAAAGGTTGACTGACCGCTGGCAAGATCGTCCGATGCTCCCACTCGGGTAAAGATCCTGTCCACAATACCGATATTGGCACTTCGCGCCGGCACAAAACAACCCACCTGGGCAAGCAGCACGATCAACGCCGTCTGCCGCATATAAGTAGACTTTCCGGCCATGTTGGGCCCGGTAATCACGCTGATACAATGGTTCCCATTGTCCAGATAGGTATCGTTGGCAATGAAAAGATCATTGGTAATCATCTGTTCCACTACGGGATGTCTGCCGTCCTTAATGTCAATAATCCCTTTTTCATTCAGCTTGGGACGTACATAACGATTGCGTTCCGCCACCAGGGACAAAGAAGCATAAACATCCAGCCTGGCAATCCCCTTGGCCGTCCTCTGTATGCGCTCCAGCTCCAACGCGATGGATTCCCTGATCTGACAAAACAGATCGTACTCCAGCGCCGTCAGTTTGTCCTCCGCGTTTAAGATGGTATCCTCCAGCTCTTTCAGCCTTGGCGTGGTATAACGCTCCGCATTGGCAAGAGTCTGCTTGCGCATGTAATCCTCAGGCACCATATTTTTATACGAGTTCGTCACCTCAAAATAATAGCCAAAAACCTTATTATATTTGATCCGCAGGTTTTTGATGCCGGTGCGCTCTCTGTCCTGCTCTTCCAGCTCCGTCAGCCATTTTTTACCGTCTCGTTTCGCCTCTCTCAGCCTGTCAATGGTCTCGTCATAGCCGTCCTTGATGATACCCCCTTCTCTGATCGTAACAGGCGGTTCCTCTTCAATGGACTTTTGAATCAGTTGATAAACATCCTCAAGACTGTCAATATCATTTTCAATCTCCTTTAACTCGTCCTTCACAAACCCCTTTAAGACGGATTTAACCGCCGGCAGCATCTCCAGCGAATTGCGAAACGCAATGAAGTCCCTGGGATTGGCCGTCTTATAGGTCACCTTGCTCAGGAGCCGCTCCAGATCGTAAACAGGATTCAAATACTCCCTGATCTCATCCCGGGACACACTGTCCCCGTTTAATTCCTCAATGGCGTCCAGCCGCCGCTCCATTTCTTCTTTTTCAATCAGAGGCTGCTCCAGCATACTGCGAAGGAGCCTGCCACCCATGGCTGTTTTGGTCTTATCCAGCACCCAAAGCAGGGATCCCCTCTTTTGCTTTTCCCTGAGGGTCTCCGTCAGCTCCAGATTTCGTCTGGTAGAGCTGTCCAGCAGCATGTACTTGTTGGTCAGATAGGGAGAAATATGGGTAAAATGAGCCAGATCCGTCTTCTGGGTTTCATATAGAAATTGTAAAAGAGCCCCTGCCGCCAGCAGGCCGATGGGAAAATCCTCCACGCCAAGCCCTGTTAATGTGCCTACTTTAAAATGCCGCAGCAATAGCCGCTTACATTCTTCATCATCGAACAGATGAGGCTCCAACGCGTTAATGGGTATATGGTATCGGTTTCTCAGCTCGTCCACGTCAAAGCCGCTGACAAGAAAAGCTTCATTGCAGATGATCTCAGAGGGTTCGTACTTCATAAGCTCATCCCGAAGCTTCCCAAGGTCCTCCACCTCTGTAAGATAATAATCTCCCGTGGTAACGTCCGCCGCGGAAATGCCGATTTTTGTAGGTGTGTACACAATGCACATCAAAAAATTATTCTTTGATTCTTCCAGCGACTGTACATTCAGATTTGTACCGGGAGTAACCACACGGGTGACCTCCCGCTTCACCAGCCCCTTTGCCAACTTGGGATCCTCTACCTGCTCGCAGATGGCAACTTTATAACCCCTGTTGACCAGCTTGGTCAAGTAGTTTTCCACCGCATGATAGGGCACGCCGCACATTGGCGCTCTTTCCTCCAGTCCGCAGGCCTTTCCCGTCAAGGTAAGCTCCAGCTCCTTTGACACGGTAAGGGCATCATCAAAAAACATTTCATAAAAATCTCCCAGGCGGTAAAAAAGAATACAACCCGGATATTGCTTTTTGGTTTCCAGATATTGCTGCATCATGGGGGTAAGATCTTCCACCGGAATCTGCTGCTCTGACATCGTGAGTATACTCCTGTTCTCTAATCGTATAAAATAACTATCTTCACCGGCAAATCTTTGCCTGCTTTTTATTTGCAAGGCGCACTCAAAAGGGCAAACACACAATGATTTGCGCATTTGCCCTTATTCTACCACAAAATGTTGTTGTTGTAAATTACTAACTGCTCCAACAGTCCTTCCCGGGTGCTAAACCTACATCGTGAAATCATATGCTGCACTGGTTACGTTTGTCCCGTCGTCCAAAACCACCGTCAGGGTATGGCTGCCCTCTGGAATCGACGAATTCAATATGGTAATGGTCAGCACATTGTCCGCCACGCCTCCTTCGGAACCATATTCCGTGCTGAGCAGCAATTTCCCGTTAATCCCGCTGATCTGGGTATCATTATTCTCATAAAGCCCCATAACCGATTTATCAAACACCACCTTAAGTTTTGTATTGCTGATGACCGTTACGCCTGTTATCCGAGGCCATACCGTTTCCTCCTGGTCCGAATCGTTATACACAGGGATCTCCTGATAACTGTAAAATGCCTCCCGGTTGCCCTTTGCATCCTCAGACGCGCAGCAGAACCACTGTCCCTCCGAAACGCCGCTGACGGTGATATAATTCAAGCCGTATCCGATGGAAACCTTTGTGCCTTTGGCGTAAATTTGGGCAGGATCCTTAGGGGCGGTAGTGCCCGCTCCTTCTACCGTATCCTGAACCGCATAGTAAAGTACACCGGCTTCGTCCGAGTTGAAGGTAACCCTTACGGTATCCTCATCCGTCCACTCAATGCTCCTGATGCTGACTCTGGGAGCCTGCAGGTCAAGGTAACACGTACCCTTAAGCTGCG
>CAZAMX010000241.1:0-4284 GCA_964486095.1 uncultured Acetatifactor sp.
CCGGGTGGTGCCTTCCCATGCCACTTATCTGCTGTGGCTGGATTGCAGCGGGGTGACGGATGACGCTACAAAGCTGACACACTACATTCGGAAGCACAGCGGACTTTATCTTACGGAGGGGGAAGAGTACGGCACTCCCGGTAAAAGCTTTATCCGTCTGAATCCGGCCTGCCCCAGGGCAAGGCTTAAGGACGGGCTGGAACGCTTGAAGGACAGCGTAAGCAGTTTTCTGCAGTCTGCAGGGCAGGTGTAACAGCCCCGGGACGGGCACACAAATTTAATGGCTGAACGCTTGTTGGCTGAGAGCCTATGGGCTGGGAGCATAGAACGCTTCCAGCTTTTTTAAATATTCATAACGCTCCTTTGCCTGTGCGGCGGCTTTTTGAAACAGCTCCCGGGCTTCCTCCGGGCGAAATTTTTTCAGGGCGCCGTAACGTGTCTCGCCCTCCAGAAATTCCTGATAGTCCAGTTTCGGCTCTTTGCTGTCCAGTGCAAAGGGGTTTTGACCCTGTTCCCGCAATGCGGGATGAAAACGGAAGAGATGGAAATAGCCGGAATCCACAGCCTTTTTCATTTCGTGGCAGGAAGAACCCAGGCCTGCCTTAACGCCGTGAGCGATACAGGTCGCATAAGCAATAATCAGGGAAGGGCCGTCATAGGCGACTGCTTCGGTCAACGCCTGTAACGCCTGGTTAAAGTCTGCGCCGAGAGCAATCTGAGCCACATAAACATTGCCGTAGGTAAGAGCCATGGAAGCCAGATCTTTTTTGCGGGTGGTCTTTCCGCCGCTTAAGAATTTGGCGGTAGAGCCTAAAGGGGTGGCCTTGGAGACCTGGCCGCCGGTGTTGGAGTAGACCTCTGTGTCCAGTACAAGGAGATTAATGTTACACCCTGTGGAGAGTACATGATCCAAGCCGCCGAAGCCAATGTCATAAGCCCAGCCGTCTCCCCCGATCACCCAGGGAGCGGAGGGAAGGCCCTCTGCCTCGGTGCGGGAGCCCGGAGCCGTGTCTGTGTCTGCCTTGGCGCGGAAACCCGGAGCTGTGTCTGCCTTAGTGTCGCAAGTGTCCGCTGCCCTTCGCTGTCTGCGGACTTCTTCTGCCAGTACCATGCCCAGGCCGAATTCGGCCGCATCCTCAAAAAGGGAATTTGACCAGGCCGGTCCATGGCCGTTTTCATCCAGGGTGTAAGCGCAGGAGGGAGATGAGTTTGCCCAGATGGAGCTGCAGCCGGTGGCGTTGGCAATATAGATGTCCGGTCCGAACAGCTGGGTCAACAGCTTTACGTAGGGAGTTTCTCCACATCCGGCGCACGCTCCGGAAAATTCCATGAGAGGACGGCGGAATTGGCTGCCCTTCAGGGTACGGATGCCGAATTTTTCCACTGCGTCCTTACAGGGCAGGAGCTGCTTGGCGTAATCAAAGCACTGCTGGGCGAAAGCCCGGTCATTTTGACAGGGTTCTTTGCGGGAAGCTTCCTGCCCGTGGATCAGGATACCGGCTGCAGCTTGTTTGTCATCGGAGGGGCAGTTTGACGGATCTTCGTTCCCGCTTTTTGCAGGCCGCATTTCCAACGCCTTTTTTCCTTGTTTTCCCGGGCAGACGGCAGCGCATGATCCGCATCCCGTGCAGTCCACCTGAGATATGACAATGGAGAAGGAATGATTGACTAATCCGGTCATAGGGAGACGCGGCATTCCTTCCGGCGCGGCGGCAGCCTGTGCCTCATCCATCGGAGCGGGACGGATAACGGCATGTGGGCAGACAAAGGAACAGCGTGCGCACTGGATACAGTTTTCCGGGATCCATACCGGTATCTCCGTAGCTACATTCCTGCGTTCATGAGCGGTGCTGCCGGAAGGGAGGCTTCCGTCGGCAAGTTTAAGAAAGGCGGAGACGGGAAGCTGGTCTCCCCGCTGGTCAGTGACGGGCTGTTGAATGGTTTTCACATAGTCTGCCAGCGCTTCGCCGGCAGGCAGTGTGGAATTGTCCAGGGCAGTGCGGCCGGTTATCCCGCCATTACCGTCGGTGCACTTTTCGGCGGTTTTGTCATCGGCGGTAAGCCATTCCTTTGGCACAGGGATTTCCTGTACCTCCAGAAAGCCTCTGCGGATGGCCTCCTGATTCATCCGCAGAATGGAGTCGCCTTCCTTTTTGTAGCTTTTGGCGGCAGCGGCATTCATCTGCTCCATGGCCTGTTCGGGGGGAAGCAGTTTTGACACAGCAAAAAAGGCTGCCTGGAGAATAGTGCTGATTTTATTGTTCAGGCCGATTTCTTTTCCGATGCCGAAAGCGTCAATGACGTAAAAGCGGATATGACGTGCGGCAAGGCAGCGTTTTAACTCCACGGGAAGGTAAGCTTCCAGCTCTTGGCCTCGGGCGGAGATATTTAACAGGAAGGTTCCGTTTTCCTTTAATTCCTGTACCATATCATATTTGTGCAGGTAAACCGGGTTATGGCATGCAACGAAATCCGCCCGGTAAATACGATAGGCGCTGTGGATGGGGGACTCACCGAAACGCAGGTGGCAGATAGTAAGGCCTCTGGATTTCTTAGAATCGTATTCAAAATATCCCTGTGCGGACAGCGGGGTGCTGCTGCCGATGATCTTAATGGCGTTCTTGGTGGCGCTGACGGTGCCGTCCCCTCCCAGTCCCCAGAACTTGCAGGCGGTGGTGCCTGCGGGAGCTGTGTCGGGAAGTTCCGGCACAGGCAGGGAAAGGTTTGTCACATCATCTGTGATGCCTATTGTAAAAAATTTTTTCTTCGTGTTCTCATAGACCGCTGCAATCTGGGCGGGGGTGATGTCCTTTGAGCTTAGTCCGTAGCGTCCGGAGAAAACCGATAGAGCAGGGAGCGCGCTGCCCTGTCCTGATTTAAGCCGTCCGGTTTGTTCCAGCGCCGATACCACGTCCAGATAAAGGGGCTCGCCTGCCGTCCCCGGCTCCTTGGTGCGGTCCAGTACGGTTATACGGGCAGTTGTGGCAGGAAGGGCCGCCAGAAGAGACTTAGGGCTGAAGGGACGGTAAAGATGGACGCTGATTAAGCCGTATCGTTCATCGGCCGCGTAGTCCAGGTATTCCCGCACGGTTTCACAGACGCTGCCCATGGCAATGATGACATGCTCTGCCCTCGGGGAGCCGTAATAGTCAAAAAGGCCGTAATTTGTGCCCAGCCGGGTGTTTATTTTTTCAAGCTGCCGCTCTACGATGGCAGGCAGGGCATCATAAAGGGGATTGGAAGCCTCTCTCGCCTGAAAATAGATGTCGGGATTCTGAGCAGAGCCAAAGGTTCTGCCATGATCAGGATGCAGGCAGCGCTGATGAAAGCGCTTCAGGGCCTCGGGATTGCACATTTCCTTCAGGTCCGCATAGTCCCACACCTGTATCTTGTGCAGCTCGTGTGAAGTGCGGAAGCCGTCAAAGAAGTTCAGAAAGGGAAGCTGTCCCTCCAGGGCGGCCAGGTGGGAGACAGGAGAAAGATCCATAACCTCCTGGACACTTCCGCAGGCAAAGATGGCGGCGCCGGTCTGACGGCAGGCATAAATGTCCGAGTGGTCTCCGAATATGGAAAGGGCGTGGGTGGCAATGGTGCGGGAGGCCACATGGATTACGCCCGGCAGATGCTCCCCGGCCAGCCGGTAGATGTTGGGAAGCATGAGAAGCAGTCCCTGAGAGGCTGTGAAGGTAGTAGCCAGGGCCCCGGCCAGCAGGGCCCCGTGAAGCGTACCGGCCGCTCCTGCCTCGGATTGCATCTGCACGACTTTTAAGGGTTTATCGTATATGTTTTTTCGTCCCTCTCCTGCCCATTGTCCACAAAGCTCTGCCATAGGAGAAGACGGGGTGATAGGGTAAATCGGGGCTGCTTCACTGTAAGCGTAAGCCACGTGTGCGGCGGCCTGATTGCCGTCAAAAGTTTGAGTTGATCGTTTTGTCCGCATAAAAAAACACCTCCGTACCTTAGTTTCCCTCGGAGGTGGTTTTCTTATGCAAATATACTGCTGCAAATATACTGCGTTTGTATTTTATTTCAGAAAGCCGTTGATGATCTGGGCTTCGGCCTCTTCCTCGGTAAGCCCCAGAGTCATGAGCTTGATGATTTGCTCTCCGGCGATCTTTCCGATGGCTGCCTCATGAATCAGCTCCGCATCGGGATGATTGGCAGTGATTTCAGGAATGGCGCCGATTTTGGCCTTGTCCATAATGATACCGTCGCATTCGGAGTGTCCGGCACAGCCGTTGTTGCCGTTAATTTTTGACAGGAACAGCTGGCTGGAGTCATCAC
>CAZAMX010000242.1:0-4253 GCA_964486095.1 uncultured Acetatifactor sp.
GTAATGCGGCTTTTTACGAAAATATTTCTGTTTGGAGTGCTGGTGTTCGGGCTGGCATTTTCTGCATCAGGGTACTTTCTGCTCCATTATTCTTTGGAGAGCAGCCTGGCCAGGGAGGCAGATTTTGCCTTAAAGCAATACCAGTATGATAAATTTACCGTCCAGTCCGCAATGCTGACGACCACAGTTATCACCGTTTCCCTGGACTTCAGCAATCAATACCGGCAGGATGATTTTCAGGCGTTCAGCATATGGGAACCTCTCTCGGAGGAATATATCAGTCTGGAGGAATACTCGGCAGAAGATCTGTTTAGCGCTTTGGCATCAGAGCTGAGTGTTCCTGCTGCTTTTTTTGCTCAGGACCGTTCCCTTCTGTACTCAAGCATTCAGGGATTGGACTCTGCTTTTTTAGACGACCTGACAGAAAATGTCCATGCCTGGCAATATTGCAAAAACGGAGAAAGCGTCTCCATACTGGTGGGAAGCATTTTGCAGTGGGACGGTCAAAGCATCTATTTTGTTACTCAGTGGGACATCAGCAAAACGCTGCTGCAGCAGGACACCCTGCGGCAATATTTTCTGCGCTGTTATCTGATCGTTATGGCAGCAGGCATGGTACTGTTGATCTTGCTGTCGGCTTTTCTTACCAGACCCTTAAACAGGATGTCCCGGGCTGCCCGCAGAATGGCGGACGGAGATTATAGGGAGAGGCTTTCCATGACAGGCCGGGATGAGATCGGAGAGCTGTCGGAAAGCTTTAATCAAATGGCGGAAGCCGTGGAAGATAAGATAGGGGAGCTGGCAAGAGCAGCCAGGGAAAAAGAGGATTTTGTGGCAAATTTTGCCCATGAGCTGAAAACGCCCCTTACTTCTATTATCGGATATGCGGATACCATTTACCAAAAGGAGCTTTCCCGGGAAGAGATCCGCAGGGCGTCCTGGCATATCTGGAATGAAGGGATGCGCCTGGAGGCTCTTTCCTTAAAGCTGATGGAACTGACTGTGCTGGGCAGGCAGGATTTTCCCCTGACAGAGCTGCCTGCAGACGAGCTGCTGCGGGACGTGGGGGAAGGTTTTGCCCCGCTTTATCGGGAGAAACAAATTGATTTTCAGATTCAGGCAGAACCGGCTTATGTGCTGGCGGATTACGACCTGCTGAAGACACTGCTGATCAATCTGACGGACAATTCCATAAAGGCGGGCGCTACACGAATAGAGATGTCAGGACAGAAAAATGAGAATAAATATCGGATCTGTGTCCGGGATAACGGCTGCGGCATGGAGCAGGAGGAGCTTTCTCGTATTACGGAAGCTTTTTACATGGTGGATAAAGCCCGTTCCAGAAAGCAGCACGGAGCCGGACTTGGACTTGCCCTGGCGGAACAGGTGGCCAGGCTGCACGGGGATAAGCTTACTTTTGAGAGTAGGGTGGGAGCCGGCACGGCCGTGAGCTTCTGTCTGCGTATTGTGTCGGCAGATTCTCAGACACCGGACAATGCAGCCGCAGAAGGCGGGAGTGAAGAGCAGGAAAGCACGGAGGTATTTTTGTGAGATCACAGAAAACAAAACAATCTCCATCAAAAAAATATGGCAGGATATGGATCAATGCCCTGGGGATTTTGTCGGCTTTTGTCGTTGCGGTGGGAGGGTTGTTTCTGATGCAGTACAGCCTGGACCGGGAAAAGGACAAACTGCTGGCAGGCGGCGGCTTGGTGGGGCTGCCTCAGGTGGAAAGGGTGGAAACAGAAGAGACAAAAGATGCTTTTGTTTTAAGGCAGCTGACAGAGGATGAGCTTTTTCAGCTTATTCAGGGAATGGAACATAAGGGAGAGATTCGGCCTCATGAGCCCCTGCAGGGGCAGCTTACCATGGCACAGGCTTATGACTGCGGCCTGACATGGATGGAGGATTTCTTTTTGCCTCATTTCGGATTAAGCAGTCTTTCGGATACGGAATACAGGGTAGACAGTTATCTCTGGGCGCCGGAGCCTGGCGGGAGCGTGGAGGAATATCCCTGGCTCAGCTGTTGGACGGTGTCGTTTATAAATCAGGATATAGAAGCCGTATTAATTTTAAGCGCGGTGAGCGGTCAGGTTTTGGACGGGGCAGTAACCTGTTCTGCCCCTGTTCCTTATCAGGGCAAGGAGGATTTGCTGGAGGCTCTTGCCGATTATGCTTTTTCCTTTGATCTGGGAGAAGATTGCAGTATAGTTTACAGTGGGGAGACGGAATCCGGCGCGAAGAGACTGCCATGGTATTGGAGCTTTGGCACCCGGGGAATCTATGCCGGCCTGGATGCGAGCAGTACTTATATCGTGACGGATGCCGTTGAAGATATAGATACAGGTGAGGTTAATTATGTGGATCGGGAGTATTTTAAAGTGCGCCTGTTTTTGTGTCTGGAGCCGGAGATACCGTAAACTTATTCCCGCGGGCACAAAGCTATGTTCCATGACTTGGCGAATGCCGCGAGTGTCAACCGTTGAAAATAACCTATCCGTGAGGCTATCAAATGAAAATCATCACAATATGCGGAAGCTTAAAATTTATGGATGAGATCATGAAAATTACCGAAGAAATGACATTGCGGGGTAATTGCGTATTAAGTATCGTATATCCAGCACGCTGTGACCTGAATAAATATTCCAAGGAAGAAAAGGAAATGTTCGGCGCAATGCACAGGGAAAGAATCAGGCTTTCGGATGCTATACTGGTTGTTAATATAGATGATTATATCGGTGAAAGTACCCGGAGTGAAATAGAGTTTGCCAGATCTCTGAATAAGGAGATCCTTTATTATACGGATTTTACAACTTAGGCACATCTCGGACACAGGTACTTGACATTTTCCTGTTACTCTGTAAAAGGTATAACAAATCAGTAAAGGAGTGACAGAAAATGAAAAAGACAAAAGGCAGTAAGCTGCTGGCGGCGTTGCTGGTACTCAGCCTGTGTATGGGTGTGCTGGGAGCCTGCGGGAAGGACGGGCAGGAAGGAAACAGTCAGCCGGGCCCGGGAGGCAGCACTTCCTCAGGACAAACAAAGGGCAAATATGTGGAAAAAACGGTAGAGCTGCCGGCGGAACTGGGAAGCGGGGCCATAGCGCAGATGTATGCGGTGGAAAATACCCTGCACTTCCTGGTGATGAAAGATCAGGATGAAAAAATCCGTCTGCAGGAATGGACTTATGAGGACGGCGTTTTTCAGGAAGTAACCCGGGACTGGCTTGCTTCCATGGAGCTTCCCGGTGTAGACTGGATGGAAGCAAAGCTGATTCAGGGTCCTGATGATACACAGTATCTTTATGCCGGGTATGTGGAAGGAGCATCCAGCAAAGAGGAAACATCCGCCGGAGAGGGTGCCTCTGCCGGGGAAGACGCTTCCTTTATGGGTCATCTGTGGAAAGAAACGGCGGATGGAGCTGTGGAAATAACTCCGGAAAAATGGTCCGTTCCGGATGAACAGTGGGGCAGCTATGAAATGATACAGGGGCTGGCGGCATTGGACAACGGTAATCTACTGACGGTTTCTTATTCCTCCGTGGACATTTTGTCCGGCCAGGACGGTACCGTGTTGGAAAGTGAGCCTCTTGCAGGCTCTTATTACGAGGGAAATGTGGTAGCGGATGGCGGCTGCGTATATCTTTGCGATGCTTCAATGGGGCAGATTGAGAAGAGGAAGGACGGCAGGAAGGAAGAGGTGCAGACCATTTCCTTTCCCACAGGAAATTCCGACAGTGACGTAATGGCCTTTGGCGGCGCAGGAAGCCTTGCCTTTGATGCCTTAAAGGACGGCACTTTGATTGTCGGTGATGAGACGGGTATTTTTAAATATTCCGGAGACGGGGCGGATGGAGCATGGGAACAGCTGATTGCCGGAATGGATACAGATTTTTCCATGCCTGACTGCTGGTGCCTGAGTCTGGCTGCTTTGGAAAACGGCGGTATTTACGGGCTGTTTCAGACAAATGACGCACAAAAGCTCAATTTATACGAATATGATCCGGATGCGGTGTCGGAGGTGACTCAGGTGCTGAAGCTGTACACGGTTTATGAAAGCTCTCTGCTGAAGCAGGCAGCAGCCATGTACCACAAGGCTCATCCGGAGGTAGTGATTGAGATAGAGAACGAGTATCCTCAGTATTTTTACGGCACGCCGGATTATGATGCGGTTTATAAAAAGCTGAATACCATGCTGATGGGGGAGGATGCCCCGGATCTCGTGGTGATGGATCATCTGAATATTGATTCTTA
>CAZAMX010000243.1:0-2316 GCA_964486095.1 uncultured Acetatifactor sp.
CAGCAAATGAGACAGCAGTACGCATTCCACCCCGAAATGACAGAAAAAAACAACGGTATCCCGATTGGGCTGCTCCGCGCGGTACCATCCTCCCTGTCGCACATAACCATGCTTTGCCAGCAGGGCATCAAAGCTCTCCGTAACATAGCGGTACATCTCCTCTACCCTGCCCTCACGCATGATTTCCGTGTCACACCACTGCTTCCGGTCAAAATATCTCTCATCCGCCGTCCAGTCCTCCGGCAGCCAGTCCCAGGCGATGGACATCCTGTCCTTTACATCCGGCCGGTGAATCTGCGGCGGGAACTCTCTCAGCCAGTCACACTCCACTGCCGTACGGTCCATTTTTTTCAGAGTCAGAGATGCGGTATCTCTGGCTCTGCCAAGCGGAGACACATAAAAGGCCTTAACCTCCAGCTTTGCGATCCGTTCCGCCAGCAGCTCCGCCTCCCGCCAGCCCTTCTCTGTCAGGGAATCCACTGAATAATCCGGATCCCCATGCCGTATGATAATCAATCTCATGTAACACCCCTTGATTCTACTCCGCAAAATCTTAAAATCCCACAGAGGGAAAGCTCATACTACCCTAACGCCACATCCAGCACCATCATCAGTGCAAAGCCTGCCGCCACGCCTACCGTCCCTATATTTGTATGCTCTCCTGACTGAGACTCCGGAATCAGCTCTTCCACCACCACATAGATCATGGCTCCTGCCGCAAAAGCAAGCAGATAAGGCAGAATGGGCACCAGCCAGGAAGCCAGCAGAACTGTTGCCACAGCCCCCGCAGGCTCCACCACGCCTGACAACACCCCATACCAGAACGCCTTCCCCCTGGATGCTCCCGCGCTGCGCAGGGGCATGGAAATGATGGCTCCCTCCGGAAAATTCTGAATGGCAATTCCCACCGCAAGGGTCAAGGCTCCTGCCATGGCAATCCCCGTGTCATCCAACATGGCGGCTGCAAGCGTAGCGCCAACCGCCATCCCCTCCGGCAAATTGTGCAATGTCACAGCCATAACCAGCATAGTTGTCTTCTTGAGTTTAGATTTTACTCCCTCAGGCCGGCTGCTGTCAATATGAATATGAGGCACAAGACTGTCAAGCAGCAGAAGAAACCCCATGCCAAGCAAAAATCCCACTGTGGCAGGGAGCCAGGACTGTCCCCCCTGTTCCTCCGCCATCTCGATGGCGGGTATCAAAAGGGACCAGATGGATGCGGCAATCATAACGCCGGATGCAAATCCCAGCAGCAGCTTCTCCAGTTTGGCGTTCATTTCCCGCTTCATCAGAAAAACCGTCGCCGCCCCCAGGGCGGTTCCCAAAAAGGGCACTCCGATTACTGCAAACTCTATCATCTATTTTTCACCTCTTATCTACCATAGTATTCAGCCGTCGCCGGAGCGTGCATTGTCCTTATTTTTTAACCTTCAGACACCTGATTGCGTTCATGACCGCAATCACCATAACGCCCACATCCGCAAAAATTGCAAGCCACATATTTGCAATCCCCACCGCTCCCAGCACCAGACAGGCCGCCTTTACCGCCAACGCAAATACAATGTTTTCATACACCACCCGCAGGCACTTTCTGGAAATTTTCATTGCCCGCGCCAGCTTCATGGGATCGTCATCCATAAGCACAATGTCTGCCGCCTCGATGGCCGCATCGGAGCCAAAAGCTCCCATGGCCACGCCGATGTCCGCCCTGGAGAGTACCGGCGCGTCATTGATCCCGTCGCCTACAAAGGCAAGCTGTTCCCCGGGAGATTTTTCCGTCAGCAGTTCTTCCACCGCCTCCACCTTATCGCCGGGAAGCAGTTCACTCTTCACCTGGTCCAGCCCCAACTGTCCTGCCACACGCTCCGCCGCATCCCTGCTGTCGCCGGTCAGCATCACTGTCTTTCTTACGCCTGCCGCCTTCAGCGCCGCGATTGCGGCTTTCGACTGCTCTTTTACCACATCGGAGATCAAAATACGGCCTGCATAAACTCCGTCCACAGCCAAATGAACCACAGTACCGGCACCGCCGTTCTCCATTTGGGTCAGCCCCAGCTTTTCCATCAGTCTGGCATTTCCTGCCGCCACCTGCCGGCCGTCCACCAGCGCCGTCACACCATGGCCGCTGATTTCCTCCACGCCAGTCACTCTGCTCCGCTCTATTTCCCGTCCGTATGCCTCCTTCAGGCTTCTGGAAATAGGGTGGTTCGAATAGCTTTCCGCATAGGCCGCATATTCCAGCAGCAGCTCTTCCGCTTTTTCCGCCGCGCCATCTTCCCGGACTCCGGCTTCCGCCCGGCCGCCATTCTCCATAGG
>CAZAMX010000243.1:2326-4215 GCA_964486095.1 uncultured Acetatifactor sp.
GCTTCTCTTCCCCGGCGGCCTGTAAATCAAGCCACTTCTCATCCGGACGGACTTCCGTCACCTGGAATACACCCTTTGTCAAGGTGCCCGTCTTGTCAAAGACTACATACCTGGTTTTGGCAAGAGCCTCCAGGTAATTGGACCCTTTAATCAGTATCCCGCAGGAGGATGCACCGCCGATACCGCCGAAAAAGCTTAAGGGAATGGAGATAACCAGGGCACAGGGGCAGCTGATGACCAAAAAGGTCAGGGCCCGGATCACCCATGTACTCCAGCCGGCAGGCTGACCCATAAACAGATTTATCAGGGAAGGAATCACCGCAAGGGCAAGGGCACCGCCGCACACCACAGGCGTATAATATTTGGCAAACTTGGTAATAAAATTCTCTGTTCTGGCCTTTTTCATGCTGGAATTTTCCACCAGATCCAGTATTTTGGAAACCGTAGACTCCCCGAATTCTCTGGTAGTCCGTATTTTCAAAAGGCCGGTTATATTCACGCAGCCGCTGATGACCTCTCCGCCGCTCTCCACCTCCCGGGGTATGCTCTCCCCAGTAAGGGCCGCAGTATTTAAGGTGGAGCTGCCCTCCACCACAACGCCGTCTATCGGTATCTTTTCTCCGGGAAGCACCACAATGATTCTTCCCACCTCGACATCCTCCGGGTCCACCTGCTCCAGGCTGCCGTTCTCGGCCTCAATATTGGCATAATCGGGCCGAATATCCATGAGGGCGCTGATATTCCTGCGGCTTCTGCCTACTGCTACCGCCTGGAACAGCTCGCCGATCTGGTAAAACAGCATAACCGCCACGCCTTCCGCAAACTCTCCCTCTCTGCCCTGACTCTCATGATAGACTCCCAGCAGCATGGCGCCCACGGTGGCTACCGCCATGAGAAAATTTTCATCAAAAATCTTGCCATGTACAATGCCCAGCGCCGCTTTGCGCAAAATGTCCCAGCCGATGACGAAATAGGGGAGCAGATACAAGGCAAACCTGATGAGACCTGACACCTCCACAAAATGCAGCGCCACCATCAGGACCGCGGCAATGATAATACGAATCAAAACATTTTTCTGCTTCTTCGTCATAACAATCCTCCACCCCTGACTAGTCCAGGAAGATCTCGCAGTCCTGCTCCACCCGCTTACATGCCTTCCGGACTGCCTGCATTACTTCCTTTTCCAACGCACTCTCCGCAAACTCCACCTTCATCTTCTGGGTCATAAAGCTGACTGTAGCGTCCAGAACTCCTTCTGTTTTTTTTGCGGCCTCTTCCATCTTTAATGCACAGTTTGCGCAGTCAACCTCGATCTTATATGTCTTTTTCATATTCCTTCTCTCCTTTTAAGTTTATTTATTGAACGTTTGAATAACTGTTCATATGTATATCATATCATATGCTTTTGATTTGTCAAGCAAAACATAACTGTTTCGTTACGTTTTTTCGGCGTGAAAATAAATCAAAAACAAGGCGCTCACCCTGCGGTGATGCGCCCCTTCCATTTTATTCTATTCTCATTTATTATATTCTCAACGGCTTTCATTCTCGCCGCCTGCGGGAATCCCGCCCTGACGGGCTTTTTCTTCGATTCCCTGAATCCGGCTGCCCCGAATTTCAATGACAGGGCCGCCCTTCCCCTCAATATATTCCCTGGTGATGGTAACCCGGCCTATATTGTCATCCTTAGGAATCTCATACATAATATCCAACATGAATTCCTCGATGATGGAACGCAGGGCTCTGGCTCCGGTATCCCGCTCCATGGCCTTCTCCGCGATTGCCTCCAGCGCTTCATCGGAAAATTCCAGCTTTACCTCGTCCAGCTCCTGGATCTTTTTATATTGCTTTAAAATAGCGTTGTTCGGCTCCTTTAATATCTTAACCTT
>CAZAMX010000244.1:0-3809 GCA_964486095.1 uncultured Acetatifactor sp.
AGGCCCGTCGATAGGATCAGGGAAACCTGCGGCAATGGTGGTATCAACATGAAGCAGCAGCTTCTTGCCCAGCTTCTTCGCCTTATCCATCAATTCATTACAATAGTCGATCTTCTCATCATCCACCAGGGAATTACCTACTTCCATACCCTGTGCCTTTAAGAAGGTATATGCCATGCCGCCGCCAATAATCAGGGTATCGCACTTCTCCAGCAGGTTGGAAATAACATTCAGCTTATCCGCAACCTTTGCACCGCCTAAGATTGCCACAAAAGGCCTCACGGGATTTTCCACTGCGTTGCCCAGAAAATTGATCTCTTTCTGCATCAGGTAGCCTACTACGTTCTCGCCGCCCTTTGCGGTAATGAACTTTGTTACGCCTTCCACGGAAGCATGCGCCCTGTGAGAAGAACCGAAAGCATCACACACATACAGATCAGCCAGATCAGCCAGCTCCTTGGAAAATTCCTCGCCGTTCTTGGTCTCCTCCTTGCCGCGGAAACGGGTATTCTGAAGCAGAACCACATCTCCTTCCTGCATTGCTTCCACTGCCTTGGTGGCAGCCTCTCCGGTCACGTTGTAGTCTGCTACAAATACAACCTCCTTGCCCAGCTTTTCGGACAGTCTCTTAGCCACGGGAGCCAAAGACTCTTTCTCATTGGGGCCTTCCTTTACCTTGCCCAGGTGAGAGCAGAGAATCACCTTGCCGCCATCCTTGATCAGCTTCTGAATGGTGGGCAGTGCTGCCACAATCCTGGTTTCGTCGGTGATCTCACCGTTCTTCAAGGGTACGTTAAAGTCGCATCTTACCAAAACGCGCTTACCCTTTGCATTAATGTCATCTACGGATTTCTTATTCAATCCCATTTTTCAAACCTCCGCTTTCTTATACTTATCTATTTACATTTTTATGCCCCATGCCCCATGTCCGCTTCAGCGGACACAGCTCTGCTTCTATAGGCACAATCACAAGATACCCGAAAAATCTTTCTGGGGCTGCTCCTGCTCTGGCATGGCCCTCGTAAACTCCTGCAACAAAACAGGGCCCGGTCCAATGACCGGACCCCAAAGGTCTAGCACTTCTTTGATTCTTAAGAATCTTCAGACTTCCTTAGCCCAGCTCGCTGAAATACTTGATGGTACGAACCATCTGAGAGGTATAGCTGTTCTCGTTGTCATACCAAGAAACAACCTGCACCTGAGTATTGCCGTCCTCCATGGGAGCTACCATGGTCTGGGTTGCGTCAAACAGGGAACCGTAGGTCATGCCGATCACGTCGGAGGACACGATCTCGTCTGTGTTGTATCCATAGGACTCGGTCTGAGCAGCCTTCATAGCGTCGTTGATCTGCTCCTTGGTAACCTTGCCCTTTACCACTGCTACCAGAATGGTGGTGGAACCGGTGGGGGTAGGAACACGCTGAGCGGAACCGATCAGCTTGCCGTTCAGCTCAGGGATAACCAGGCCGATTGCCTTAGCGGCACCGGTAGAGTTAGGAACAATATTCTGAGCGCCTGCACGGCTTCTTCTCTTGTCACCCTTTCTCTGAGGTCCGTCAAGGATCATCTGATCACCGGTATAAGCGTGAACAGTGGTCATGATACCGGACTGGATGGGAGCCAGATCATTTAATGCCTTTGCCATAGGAGCCAGGCAGTTGGTGGTGCAGGAAGCCGCGGAAATAACAGTATCCTCGGGCTTTAAGGTCTTATGGTTTACATTGTATACGATGGTAGGAAGATCATTTCCTGCAGGAGCAGAGATAACAACCTTACGCGCACCGGCATTGATGTGAGCCATGGACTTCTCCTTGGAGGTATAGAAACCGGTACACTCCAGAACAACGTCCACCTTCAGCTCACCCCAGGGAAGCTTGGAAGCATCTGCTTCCTTGTAGATCGTGATCTTCTTACCGTTAACGGTGATGGAATCCTCGCCTGCCTCAACCTTGTCGGCATACTTGTATCTTCCCTGAGCGGTATCATACTTCAAAAGATGTGCCAGCATCTCAGGGCTTGTCAGATCGTTGATCGCCACTACCTCGTACCCCTCTGCATCAAACATCTGTCTGAATGCCAGACGGCCGATACGGCCAAAACCATTGATTGCTACTCTTACTGCCATTTTAGTTTCCTCCTAAAATTTTATAATAGAATTTGGATAATAGCAGCTGCAAAACAGCTTCTATTATATATTCTTTTGCCAACCTGTCCCATCTTTGGAGAGAATCGCCAGATTGACAAAATTTTGTCAGCAAGAATATTTTACCTAATTTCATCTGATAATTCAAGATGTAAATGAAAAATAATTGCATTTGGCCGCAAAATTTAAACTTTATTTATAAATTTAAACATGGTACAATATCCCCAAGGGCGCCGGATTTTCCTGCCGCCCGGCTCTTTGCTACGCGGGCGATAAACCCGCAACACGAACAAATATCCTCAGGAGGACTATTATGCCCATTACAGCTGACTGTCATCTGCACACTTCTTTCTCCGGAGATTCGGATACGCCCATGGAGGAAATGATATTGTCCGGAATTTCCAAAGGTTTAAAGACCATGTGCTTTACAGAACACCACGACATAGATTTCCCCGATTCCCCGGAAGAATCGGGCAGTATCTTTCTGCTGAATACGGATTCTTATCTTTATGATCTGGCACGGCTGAAGGAAAAGTATCAGGATCAGATCCGCCTGCTCTTCGGGGTCGAACTGGGTTTACAGTCTGAAATTCTGCGGAAAATTGCAGTATATGCCAAATCCTATGAATTTGATTTTATCATTGGCTCATCCCACATCTGTCATGGAAAGGATCCCTACTATCCGGCCTTTTATGAAGGCCGAAGCGAGGAAGAGGCATATCGGGAGTACTTTACCTCCATCCTGGAAAACGTAAAAAAGTTTTCCAACTTTGACGTCTATGGCCACCTGGATTATGTCGTGCGCTACGGCCCCGGCAGGGATCAAAATTACAGCTATGATCGGTACCGGGATATTTTTGACGAAATTTTGAACATACTGCTGGAAAACGGTAAGGGGATTGAGCTGAATACCGGAGGCATAGAAAAAGGGATGAAAGAATTTCATCCCTGCACGGACATTTTGAAACGTTATCGGCAGCTGGGAGGGGAGATCATCACTATCGGCAGCGACGCCCACGACACCTCCCATATTGCCGGATACTTCCCCCGCGCCGCCGAGGTTCTGGAGTCCTGCGGCTTCCGGTATTATACCGTATTTCAGCACCGGACGCCGGAGTTCATCCGCCTTTAAGGTTATCGGGCAGAACTCGAAAATCTGCGCCGTCCGCCAAGAAACTCTTTTCGTTTTTTTACGCTTCGCAGGAAGAATCGCCGAAAGCGATTCTTCGGCGTAAAGAAGCCCTGCACTGCAGGGCGTGAAATCACTTGGCGAGGAACGAGCTTAGTGATTTCCTTTACGCTTCGCACAGCACCACCACCAGCTTTGGCGTGGTCTGGGCAGGAATGCTGCGGGTAGAATTCTCATAGACCACAACCAGGTTATGACCCGCGGGATTCCCCTGAAAATACTGGTTATTGGTGGTTCTCACAGCCACGGTGCCGTCCATATTCAGCTGCAGCGTCTGATCATCATTCACCAGGGCAGTGTTGTAATATCCCACGTTCACCATCCGCTCCATCTTCTCCCTGGCCGCCGCCACCGCATTGTACTGGGGCGGATAAATCAGAGGCATGGGGGCCTCCGTGTCGTACCAGAAGGTACATGCCATCCCTGGGGACAGGGTTTCAAAATCCACCACATATGTGGCGGGAGTCATGATAAAAT
>CAZAMX010000244.1:3819-4191 GCA_964486095.1 uncultured Acetatifactor sp.
TACCGTTCATATCTTCCAGCGTAACAAACAGCATACAGCCCTCGGCCCGGCGGTTTCCCATCCTGGCGGGCACTATGTCCACGATCGTTCCGGTCACGCCTTCAAAGCGTTTTCTTCTGACCGGCATTCTCCCTCCAAAATTAAAATCCATATTTGTCTCCCTGTTGTCTGCAATCTATTTATTCCAATTATATGATATGCCGGCCTCCGTAAACTGTGCCGGCCGGCATTTTTTTCACATTTCCGGATATGCCGGCGCAGACAATCCGTGAAGCTTCCTTCTGTTCATACTATGGTACCGCCGCCCAGCACATATTCTCCGTCGTAAAAGACCGCTGCCGGCCCCGGGGTCACCGCGCGGGCTTTTTTTGC
>CAZAMX010000245.1:0-4184 GCA_964486095.1 uncultured Acetatifactor sp.
ACGAATTTCATAGATTGGCAGCAGGACCGTCTCCGCGGAGGTCTCAAGCACGATCTTACGGCCATCCGTCTCCTGCTTTTCCATAGCCCGATCCAGTGTCGAAAAAAACTTTTCCGGCGAAACGGGCTTTAGCAGATAGTGCAGCGCTGCGACCTCGTATCCCTCGGCAATATACTCCGAAAAGCCTGTGATGAAGACAATCTGGATCAGCTTATTTTCTCTGCGAAGACGCTTTGCCAGCTCCACACCGCTCATTCCCGGCATCTCGATGTCCAGAAGCACCACATCGGGAACGAGATCCTCATATTCAAATAAAAAAGCCTCTGCAGTAGGGAATTCAAACACGCTGACATCAGTCCCTGACTGCCGCGACCACTCCTGTACCAAAGCATTTATGGATGCGCGCTCTTCTAATGAGTCGTCGCAAATACAAACCTTAATATTCATGGCAGAATCCTCAGTTTCCGTGGTGGCTTCCCCGATCTTATTCCATAAGCCCGTGTTTTTTCAGTCTGGCGCGTATTGCACCATTTGTGCGGTCATGAATCTTTGCTATCTCCGAAACCTTCATACCGGAGTTGTACTCTTCATCAAGCTGCTTATCCTCTTCATCCGTCCAGGAAGCTCCTGCTCCATCGGGTCTGTTCTTCCTACGGTTATATTCCACCCTGGATCCCTTTCCATCCACGGCAGTGTCTTCCTCCTTTATACCCGTAACTGCTCCGCAGTGTTCATCCATAAAGGTTATCACTGCCTCGATAAATCTCTCGCCATATTTTTCATACTTAGCTTCGCCGACACCGGATACATTAAGCATAGCCGCTCTGTCCCTTGGGGCTTTAATGCTCATATCTATCAGCGTTTTATCACTGAAAATAATGTATGGCGGCATACCTTCTTCTCTGGCAATGGTAAGTCGAAGCTGACGAAGTACCTCAAATAATTCGTATCCGGCTTTTGTAAGAAAATCCGTACTTTTCCTGCCATGTCTCTTCGGCTGGCCTTCAGGTTCTCTGTCTTTATAGGTTCTGATCAGGATGTGCGTATTCGGATCCTTAAGCCGCTCTATATCTCCCATTCGAATCACGCTGTATTTATCCGCAGTCTGGTACAGACAGCCATCCAAAATAAGCTGGCTGATAAGCAGTCGGAGTTCTGATTCGGAGCGGCTTTTTAGCGCTCCATAGGTCTTATATTTTATGGTTCCCAGTTCTTTTAATCTGGCCCTGTCTGCACCAAGAAGCGTGCCAAGGATTATGTTAAGACCATATCTGCCTTTTGTTTCCCAAACACAATTGATGACAAGCTTGGCATCCTCTGTCATATCAATCTCTGTATACTCTTTATGACAATTTCCGCAGCTGTCACACGGCTCGTCCCGTTTCTCACCAAAGTATTCAAGGATATAATTGCGCAGACATCCCGATGTTCTGCAGTATCCTTCCATAATCTGAAGTCTTCTTGCATCTCGCTGCTTAATCAGATCTATAGCTTCATCCGGGATCTCCGTAAAGTCTTTGTGATCCAGCAGGAACTTGTTAATCATAATATCCTGCGCCGAGAACAGAAGTATACATTGCGATGCTTCACCGTCTCTTCCGGCACGTCCTGCCTCCTGATAGTAATTCTCCATGCTCTGCGGCATATTATAATGAATAACAAATCTTACATTGGATTTATCAATCCCCATGCCGAAAGCATTCGTTGCAACAATTACCGATACTCTGTCATAAATGAAATCATTTTGACTTTCTTTGCGGTCTTCATGATTCATTCCGGCATGATACCTTGCTGCCGGAACCCCTGCACCGGAAAGCAATTCATATATCGCATCAACGTTTTTTCTTGTAGCACAATATATGATCCCGCTGTCATCCGGATGTTTCTGTACATATTCCAACACATAGTCGTCCTTCTTCTTGATCGTCTCTACATCAAAATAGAGATTCTCACGATCAAAGCCCGTGACGACAATCTTCGGATCCGCCAATTTTAGCACGCAGGATATATCGTTTTTTACTTCTTCCGTAGCAGTCGCTGTAAATGCGCTTACAATAGGTCTCTTCCGCAGACTATCTATAAAATCCACAATCTTCAGATAACTTGGTCTGAAGTCCTGCCCCCATTGGGATATACAATGTGCTTCATCTACCGTTACCATCGAAATATCTATCTTGCCTGCAAAATCAATAAACTCCTGGCTTTCAAGTCTCTCCGGCGCAATATAAAGAATCTGAAACCCTCCCGAGATCGTCCTGGAATACACCTTCGCTATCTGCCCTTCCGTCAAAGACGAATTGATGTATCCCGCATGGATGCCCGCTTCATTCAGTGCTTTCACCTGATCCTGCATAAGAGATATAAGCGGCGATATAACAATCGTAATACCCGGCAGCAGCATAGCCGGCACCTGATAACAGATAGACTTACCGGATCCCGTCGGCATGATCGCCAACAAATCTCTTTCGGCAAGGATTGCGTCAATGATTTCCCCCTGCCCCGGCTTATAGGAGTCATTTCCAAAATATACTTTTAATGCTTCTTTTGCGTCCATACCATAAGCTCCATTCGCACAACATCCCTGCCATACTTATAGGCATAACGCACTATTTCGGTTTCGAGTATGGGACATATCGCCGCAACATTCTTCAGCAGTCGGTTTTCATTCTCCAATATCAAACCTCCCCCACGGATAGCCGACATTGTGATTACCATAGCACCGGACTGTATCCGGATCGGCTGCAGCAAAAGCGACTACAGATATTATAGCATTTCCGCAGCCGCTTATCTATCTTTTTCTTATTACACGTAATATCATTACATAAATTATCCAGGACAGATATTCCAACTCCGCTATCTTTGGAGAGTCTATCCACTCTGTTTTCCCGCTCATTTTCTATTTTTCTCCTGTTAAGGCATTTTCAACCGCTTTCTTTATGACGGTGCTTGAGTTTGTTGCCCCCGATACTGCGTCAACCTCTATTCTCTGCTCTTCAATGATTCTGTCAACAACAACTTCTGCGCGGCTTCCACGCCCGTTTTTATGCTCCAGAATATCAATGTTTGTAATCACTCCGTCTTGAACCGTTACTTCTACTTTGGCATAAACAAAATCCACGTCATATTCTCCGACATAAACTCCGTCAGGAATATTGGAAATATCTAAATTATCAAATGTTGTTTCTTTTACTGCCCTCTTATAATCTGCTACGCTTTTCAGATAAACCGCCGTAAAAATCAAAACAATAAGGAAAAGGAAAATTGCTGTAAAGAAAAGGATTCTTTTTCGGGATAATTTCATTTCAGACACCTCTCAATCTTTTTTGCCAGCCGCTTAGGCAGCTCTTTCTTATTCTTTGCATTTGCACACACCACTTTTCCCGCCGGTTTCATGCCTGCGGTCTTGAAAAATTCGTCCATACTGCGGATTGCCCCTCTGCTCTGTCCGAATATCCACGAAAAAGGCGCGGGAGTATTGCAGGAAGTCAAAATCATATAGTGCTTCTCCCGTAAACGTGGTTTTGGAAATGTGTCTGTTTCTTCCATAGCCGTTCCCAACAATCGGTCAAATAAGTTTTTGACAGGAGCCGGAACATTCGCCCAATAGACAGGGGCGGCAAGGATAACAAGCTGGCTCTTATGCAATAACGCAACAATTTCCTGTATATCATCTTTCTGGACACAACTATGCGTATCCATGCAAATCCGGCAGCCTGTGCAGAAAGAAAGTTCCTTTTCATACAGATTGATTTTTGTTACAGCATAACCCGCCTGTTCAGCTTTATGGACTGCCAAATTCAACATTGCGGCTGTCGTTCCATTTTCATGAGGACTGCCTAAAATGGCAAGCACATTTTTTTCGCTCATAATCATCACCTCTTTGCCGCAATCGAACGATAAACAAGGGAAAACCCGTATTCCAAAAACTGTTCTTTTGATAACTCCATTGACTTTTTAATATATTCTTCTTTGTTTGCGGCAAGCTGAATGATGCCGGAAAGCATACCCCAAAAATTAAATATGACAGGCATAATTTCCAAATCACTTCGTAAATCTCCCTTTTCCATGCCGGATAACAAAAAGTTTTTTATCTTTTCATTTATTTCTTCCCCAATTTGATAAGTTTCCTTTTCTTCCGGCAGATAGTCTTTGCCCTCAAAATCAATGTTGATTTTATCCAATAC
>CAZAMX010000246.1:0-236 GCA_964486095.1 uncultured Acetatifactor sp.
CGGCACCACCTCATTCTCATCCCCGTCCATCTGTACCACCTCTCCGGACACAGGACTGCCTACGGAAAACGGAAACCGGTTCCTGGCATCCTTTTTGCTCTCCCGCCTGCCTTCCCTCCTGCCTGCTCGTCTGTCCTCAAATTCCGGTTCCTCTTCTTTGTCTCCTGCAGAACTGGCCATAGTCAATCTGCCCATACAAAATCCTGCTGCCAAAGCCGCAGCCGCAATAGCGCTCA
>CAZAMX010000246.1:269-4165 GCA_964486095.1 uncultured Acetatifactor sp.
TACCTCCATGCCTGATTAATTTATACAACTGTTTATGTTCTATATTTTCCCAAAAAAATGACAAATATTCTCGTCAAAAAATAATTGTTGACATTTGATCAGTATTGATGCTATACTACACCTGTATTCTAAATGAAAGTCATTGAACTCACATATTTTTGTAAGTCATTACGGCTTTGATGATGGTTTACAAAAATATGTGATTTTTTTGTCCTAGTTTTAGAATAGCCAAATATTAATATTTATATTTTTTAAGGAGGTACCACAATGAATAACGGTACAGTTAAATGGTTCAACGCACAGAAGGGTTATGGTTTCATCACCAACGATGCAACCGGCGAGGAAGTATTCGTACATTTCTCCGCAATTAATGCTGACGGCTTCAAGTCTCTTGAAGAGGGCCAGAAGGTTACTTTCGATACCGAGACCGATCCCCAGAACAGCAGCAAGACCCGTGCTACCAACGTTACTGTAGTAGCATAATTGTTTCTGACTGACGAAGAACAAAAGGGCCATAATCCGGCCAAAAAGTAAGGGCACCGCGACATCATCCAGACAGGTGATGACGCGGTGCCTTTATTTTTGAGAAGGAACACAGCCGGAAATTCACATGGAAACAAACTGTGATGTAAAATCTACAGAACTTCGTATTCATCCCCTGCCAATGAGTACTTCCTTTCCGCGGAAGGCAAAGCCGTACTTTCTGATCTGCTCCCCGGTGATTCCTCTTGCAGTCAGCACCGCCTCATACTGCTTCTTATCGATCTGCTCCAGTGCTGCTTCCACCGCCTTCTCCAGGGTTTCTCCCCTCCCTGTATGCACCGCCTTAAACTCCAGAATAAAAGCAGGCTTATCCTTCTCCTTAGGCTCCAGCATCACATCATAACGTCCATACCCGCTTTCCCGGTTGGAGGTAATCACATATCTGTCTGCGAGTTCCACCATCAGTCCCAGCACAAATCCATGGTAAAACCGCTCCGGCTCTGCTTTCCCTGACGGGTTTTTCCCTGTGTCAAAGCTGCTGAACAAATTACAGGAAATATCATTCATATATTCCGTCATTGTCTCCGGATCATCCTCCAGCATCGCCCGCAGGAACCCGTTGCTTGCTCCCCTGCAGGTGCCAAACCATCCGTCGATCATTCGCTCAAACATGGCCTGAACCTCCAGATTCGTCAGACGCAGCTCATACTCCGCCTTCCGGGCTTCTATATTGTAATTATAATCCATCACCTTCAAGTATCCGCTGGCCAGCAGCAGACTCCACACCGCCTCTTCGGTCTGCTCCAGCTGGTTGAATACGATCTGCTCATCAAAACTGGTGCGGAAGCTTTCTCCCTGCAGCAGCTTCTCCATCGTTATCTTGATCTCCCGGCTTCCCTCCCGAATCAGCTTCCCCACCAGGCTGTTGCTGCTGGAATTGGCCCAGTATGTGCCTATCGTCTTTTTATCAAGGAAATTGATAATCGACCAGGGATTGTAAATATCCGTCTTCTTTCCGAAGGTAAAGCCGTCATACCATTCCTTTACCTGCTGCTTCCGCTCTGACATACCGTGAGCCTCCAGCGCTGCAAACACCTCTTCTTCCGTGAAACCGAAGCAGTCCGCATATTTATCCGAGGTTGCCGTCACCACCTCCAGATTATTCAGATCGGAAAAAATGGATTCCTTGCTGACCCTGGTGATACCTGTCATGACAGCGCACTCCAGATAAGGATTCGTCTTAAACGTGGCGTTAAACATGCTGCGGATAAAGGCCACAAGCTCGTTCCAGAAGCCGTTCACATACGCCTCCTGCATGGGCGTATCATATTCGTCCAGCAGGATAATCACCTTTTTGCCGTAATAGCGGGACAGATAAAAAGAAAGCTGGTGAAGAGCATAGGTAGCCTCTACATCGCTCATGTCTATTGTTTTCCGAAGAAAGCTTTCTTTTTCCGTCTCCGCCAGCCCTCCCTTTTCCAGCAGAAAAATATGCTTTACATACTCATCCGCAATCAACTGACAGATTTTCTTTCTTGCAGAGTCATAATCCGTCTCTTTCACACTGGCAAAGCTTAAGAAAATCACCGGATACGTCCCCTGCAGCTTTCGGTACTTCTCATCCTCCCAGACAGAAAGTCCCTCAAACAGCTCTCCCCGCCCTGCGTACTCTAGGGAAAAGAACTTTTCCAGCATGCTTAAGTTCAGGGTCTTGCCGAAACGCCTCGGGCGCGTTAAAAGCGTCACGCTGTCACGATTCTCCCACCATTCCCTGATAAACTTCGTCTTATCAACATAGAAATAGCCTTCCTTTCGTATCGTCTCGAAGTCCTGATGTCCGATACTGATCCGTCCCGTCATGCCTGCTCCTTCCCCGCAGATTTCCCCGCATTTACACTTCGCAAATCTTATCCCGCTTACCTTCAAGCTTCCCTATCCCTATATGCCTTCATATTCATCCCCTGCCAATAAGTACTTCCTTCCCACGAAAAGCAAAGCCGTACTTTCTGATGCGCTCCTTAGGGATTCCTCTTGCCATAAGCGCCGCCTCATAGTTTTTATCCTCAATTTGACGCAGGGCTTCCTCTACTGCATCGGAAAGTTCCTTCTCGTCTTCCTCCTGCGCTTTAAATTCTATGATAACAGCATTGTTTCCGGATGTCTTAGGCTCCAGCATCACATCATAACGTCCGTACCCGCTCTCCCGGTTGGAGGTAATCACATATCTGTCTGCGAGTTCCACCATCAGTCCCAGCACAAATCCATGGTAAAACCGCTCCGGCTCTGCTTTCCCTGACGGGTTTTTCCCTGTGTCAAAGCTGCTGAACAAATTACAGGAAATATCATTCATATATTCCGTCATTGTCTCCGGATCATCCTCCAGCATCGCCCGCAGGAACCCGTTGCTTGCTCCCCTGCAGGTGCCAAACCATCCGTCGATCATTCGCTCAAACATGGCCTGAACCTCCAGATTCGTCAGACGCAGCTCATACTCCGCCTTCCGGGCTTCTATATTGTAATTATAATCCATCACCTTCAAGTATCCGCTGGCCAGCAGCAGACTCCACACCGCCTCTTCGGTCTGCTCCAGCTGGTTGAATACGATCTGCTCATCAAAACTGGTGCGGAAGCTTTCTCCCTGCAGCAGCTTCTCCATCGTTATCTTGATCTCCCGGCTTCCCTCCCGAATCAGCTTCCCCACCAGGCTGTTGCTGCTGGAATTGGCCCAGTATGTGCCTATCGTCTTTTTATCAAGGAAATTGATAATCGACCAGGGATTGTAAATATCCGTCTTCTTTCCGAAGGTAAAGCCGTCATACCATTCCTTTACCTGCTGCTTCCGCTCTGACATACCGTGAGCCTCCAGCGCTGCAAACACCTCTTCTTCCGTGAAACCGAAGCAGTCCGCATATTTATCCGAGGTTGCCGTCACCACCTCCAGATTATTCAGATCGGAAAAAATGGATTCCTTGCTGACCCTGGTGATACCTGTCATGACAGCGCACTCCAGATAAGGATTCGTCTTAAACGTGGCGTTAAACATGCTGCGGATAAAGGCCACAAGCTCGTTCCAGAAGCCGTTCACATACGCCTCCTGCATGGGCGTATCATATTCGTCCAGCAGGATAATCACCTTTTTGCCGTAATAGCGGGACAGATACAAGGCCAGCATTTTCAAGGAAAACGCCGCCTCGTTATCCTCCATATTCACAGAAACATGACGGAAACTGTCCTTTTCACTCTCGCTCAGGCAATCACCCTCCAGCAGAAAATCGTACTTGTCATAAAGCATCCTGATCACACGGCAGATCGTCTTTCGCGTCTGGATAAAAGAAGTTTCCTTCACATCCGCAAAGCTTAAAAAAATCACCGGATACGTCCCCTGCTGCTTTCGGTACTTCTCATCCTCCCAG
>CAZAMX010000247.1:0-4164 GCA_964486095.1 uncultured Acetatifactor sp.
GATTTTCTTTTTTGTATGTTCTCAGATGCCATCTCAAAACATCTATACCATTTATATCTGATTTCCAATGGTTTGTCAAGGTATTTTACGCAATAATACTGATTTTACGGCATTTTTTATTTTAACGGGAGGACGAATTACTGGACGTGGAATTTCCCGAGACCGTGGAAGTGCCGTTGTATACCAGATCTGCAAACGAAAGCGACATATCCTTCTCTTCATCGTCAACCTGTACGGTGTAGCTTCTGGTTTCATAATAGCTCTTTCTTAACGTAATCACACGGACTCCCGCATTTTTCCGGAAGCTGCAGGGAGAAATGCCTACATAGTTGCCATCCACATACACCTCCACTCCCTCAGGAGCATTCACATATACCTTATAATAATCCGTCAGAGTATCTTCCGGAGACTCCTTGCTTTCCTCCTCTTCCTCCGACTCATTATGCTCCAAAACCACGTTGATCCCTGCCGATTCCTGGGCAACGCGGATATACTGGGTAACGGACTGATACCCTTCCGCCCGGGCAATCAATTGATGAATTCCATAGATCAAATCCACCGGCCCGGAGGGATCCACCTTTTCTCCGTCAATATACAGCTCCGCAGAAGAAGGACTTAAGGAAAAAAGCACCATGCCATACTGAGGCTCGGGAATCTCGAGGTCTCCGATGTCCAGCGTGGTCTCCTGGTTGCGGTTGATGGTAACGCTCTTGATTCCGCCGCCGCCCTTGTTGCTGATATTGACCTGATAATTTCCCTCCGGCACCAGCAGCAGCATATCCTCCGTGATTCTGCGGATCTGAGTCTGGCCGATCTCGATCCATCCGCCCACAAAGTTTTCGTCATTTGCCAGTCTTAAATATCCGTGCCCCTTTTCCACCCGCACAGTCAGGATCTGACTGCCGATCCCCTGAAAGCTCAAAACATCCGAAGCATTCAGATCCATGCTGTCCATGCTCCTGCCCTCCGACAGATACTGCGTATTGGATGTGAGCTTATATATATCCGAGCCAATGCTGATCTCACCCCGCACCGGATGAATCTCATACCGCTCCACATCCTCATAGGACCAGGCGGCAGGAGACAGCTGCAGGGTAGTGAGGTGCTTTTTTGATTTCAAAAAGGTCACATCCACAATGTCGCCGATTTCTACCTGATCGAGGGAAATGCTTTCTCCGTACTTATCGTAAAACCCGGTGGTGCCGTCTATGGATAGGGTATACCGCTTTCCCAGCTCCAGATTCAGAAAAGTGGCCGTATTCTTCTCTTCGTCTCTGCCCACAAGAATTGCTGTATCCGCAGAGTCATAGCTGTCAGGCCCCGTGACCACAAATCCTGTGTCAGTATCCTTATCCGCAGAGGGCTGCCCCGACTCATTTCCCGAAATCATCCGAAAGGGACCGGCACAGGCTGTCAGCCATATGCACAATACCGCAGCCAAAAAAAATATTCCAAGCCTTTTACGTCTTTCGTTTTTCACCCTAACCTCCCATGCAGCATCTTGCTACGGCTCCCGGAACACCTGGTTTAAAAATTTCTGCTTTTCTTTTTCCTGTGCTATCAGTTTCTCCAGTTTTTCCTGATTTTTTCCCGGAATCCATGCTTTTCCCGAATTATAATAAAAATTCACAATTTTCCAGAACTTCTCCGGATACGCCAGCCGATAATACAGATCAATCCGGTCTTCCGCAGACAGGGGGCGCTCTTTCTCATAAGCCTGCAGCAGCTCCAGGCCCGTTGCCGCCTGCCAGTTTCCCTTTTCCCAGAGCTTTCGCAGGATGAGATACAGATCCCGCACGGGACGATCCGGCAGACATTTTTCAAAGTTCACCACGAACCAGCCCCCCGGCCCCATCAGGATATTATGATACTGGTAATCTCCATGGCAGAATGTAACGGTTTCCGGCTTTTTTCCTTCCCCGTCTCTTCTGCGGAATGCCTCCGCATACTGCTTCCATTCCTCCGTAACCTCCAGGGCCTGCTCCAAAAAATAATCGCAGGATCCCAAAAGGCTGACCTCAAAGGGCTGCTTCTGCCCTTTTTGCTTTAAATACTTCTTTACCTTCCGGATCTCCCGGTTATGCTTTTCATATTCCTTTTCCGGCGAAAATGCAAAAAACTCCCCCGCTTCCTCCACAGGCAGCTCCATGCACTCGTGAAGCTTCGCCAGAAGCTTCACTGCCTGTACACATTCGCTCCTTTCACTGATGCTGCATTCCCTGCCGTCCTGCCAGGTTTTAAGGATGTAAGCCGTTCCATCCCCATCCCGCACCAATAATCCGCCCTCCCGGGCAGGTATAATACTTTCCGTCCGCACCTTTCCCCCGGCGGCAATTCTCTGCAGCAGCTTATTCTGCAGCTCGGCGTGCCTGTCATTCCCACTATATTCTTTAAAAATCAGGCATCCGTCCGCCGTGTCGCATACAATGGCGCCTCTTCCCTTTCTGGTCCGGATCACCTCTATATCATACTGTTCCAGTAATTCCACTGCCCTGTCGTTCACTGACTACCCCTCCCGCATATGTTTGTTCAAGCCGGAAAGCTCCTGCTTTCATCATATCTTATGAGGTGGGGCATAAAAGTATGTTGTTAATTCATCAGCTTTTCCGCTTCGGACAGCAGTTTCTCCTTTGTGTTCAGGAAAGGGTTCTCCAGCACAAGCACGAGCAGTTTTTGCAGCATGTCTCCCAGTGCTTTTCCCGGCTTCATCCCCGCCGCGATTAAATCAGTGCCTGAAACGGCCAGGTCCTTTAATGTCACGCACTGCCGTTTTTCCTTCACTTCCATATACAGCTGCTGCCATTTTTCCAGCCGTTCACGCTTTTGCTCCCTCAGATAATCACTCTGGGCATAAATATCCGCCCGCTTTATCTGAAAAAGCAGGGGAAAAACATCCTCCCCAATCTTGTTTATGGCCCGGCGCACTGTCGCTGGGTCCGGATCACAGTCATTCCCGTAATCATGATACTTCACCAGCCTGCATACCTTGCCAATGGTATCATTGTCAAATTTCAATCTGTGCATAATCTGGGACGCCATCTCGGCACTTACCCTGGCGTGTCCGTGAAAATGTGTAATCCCGTCTTCACCTACGGTCAGTGTATCGGGCTTTCCTATATCATGAAACAGCATGGTAAGCCGGAGTACCTTGTCGGAGTCCACCCATTTTAAGGAATGGAGAATATGCTCTCCAACGGTATAAATATGATGAGGGTGATTCTGCTCCGTCTCCATGGCGTGATCCAGCTCCGGCAGAACGATCTTTGTAACACCTAATTTGTAGGCTCCCCTGAGATAATCCGGGTGGGGTGATGTGAGAATCTTTACCAGCTCTGCCTGAATCCGCTCCGCGCTGATATTTACCAGGCTGGGCGCCAGCTTTTGGATTGCCCGCATGGTAAAGGAGTCGATATGAAACCCCAGCTGGGCGGAAAAACGGACGGCACGCATGATCCGCAGGGCATCCTCTTCAAACCGTTCTTCGGGAACGCCCACACAGCGGATCACTCCGATCTCCATGTCCTCCATGCCCCGGTAATAGTCCACCAGACCTTTATCGTCATTATATGCCATGTCATTTACGGTATAGTCCCGGAGTCTTAAGTCCTCCCGCAGACTGGGCGTATAAATAACCTCCTTAGGATGCCGGTTATCCTCGTATTTCCCGTCAATGCGGTAAGTAGTGACCTCAAATCCATCCTTTCCCAGCATGACCGTGACCGTACCGTGCTTTATCCCCGTATCTACCGTATAAGGAAAAAGAGCTTTCACCTGCTCCGGCCTTGCGGAGGTAGTGACGTCCCAGTCCTCCGGTTCCCTGCCCATCAGGGAATCCCGAACACAGCCGCCGACCACATAGGCTTCAAAGCCTGCTGCCTGCAGGGTCCTTACAATATGTCTGGCCTTACCGGGCACTGCTATTTTTATATTGCGGCCCAAATTCTGCCTGCCCACATTTTTCCTCCCCGCCTCAAAAAAATCTCTCTATCACCTGTATGAGCCCGTCCTCATCATTGGCTGCCGTCACATAATCCGCAGCCTCCTTCACTGCCTGCTGGGCATTTCCCATGGCTACGCCAACGCCGGCATACTCGATCATGGAAATATCGTTAAAGCCGTCCCCGCAGCAAACCTTATTTTCCCGATCCACTCCCAGCACCGGAA
>CAZAMX010000248.1:0-4145 GCA_964486095.1 uncultured Acetatifactor sp.
CCTATATTGTCAGGAATATGATTTATAACACGCCTCTGCGGCGGAAATTTTTAAGGCAGCCTGCAACGGATGGTCGATATATCGCGGACCTGATGGAGCAGCTTGCCCTGTCCAGGCCGGATATTTCCTTTAAGCTTGTGATGGGCAGTCAGATGAAGTTTCATACATCGGGCAGCGGGGATCTGCGGGAGGTGATTTACCGGATCTACGGCAGGGAAACGGCAAACGCCCTGGTACCCATCCAGTATGTTCAGGATGAGGACGGCGTAAAAATAGAAGGATACCTGGGTAAGCCCACACAGGTCCGCTCAAACCGAAACTTTGAGATTTATTTTGTCAACGGCAGGTTTGTCAGGAGCAATGTGGTGTCCAGGGCACTGGAAGAGGGGTATAAGGAATACCTTATGCAGCATAAATTTCCTTTCTGTGTGCTGCATATCAGATTGGACACGGAGCGGGTAGACGTAAATGTCCACCCCACTAAAATGGATGTGCGTTTTACCAATGCCATGGCTTTCAGCGCGCTCCTTTGCGGAGCTGTCAAGTACACTTTAAAGCATCATGAGATGATTCCTGAGGCGTTGCTGAGTACGGAGAAGGAGCGTAAGGCGGCAGAAAAAGAAGAGCGGATCCTGCGGGAGCGGGAGAAGGTGCCGGAACCCTTTGAGCAGCGCAGGAGCCAATCCTATCATGTGATGGAAGAGGCAAAATATAAGGCAGAACGCCCTAAAATGCAGGAATTTATTCAAAATCCCGTGCGGTCCGAGGTGAAAAACGGTGAAAATGGGGTGAAAATGCAGGAGAAATCTGCAAAATCACAGGAAATACCCGTGAATTCCTGCAAAATGTCCTCCGAAATGACATGCGCGTCAGAAAGCGTGACCGATCTGCAGGAGGAAGAGTTCTTCACGGAAACCCGGGAGTTTCAGGATGAGCCTAAGCCGGCAGAGCAAGGGGCATCAGGCCAGGATGAATTGCCGAACCGGATGCAGTCGGCAGGAATGCAGGGAAAAGAAAACTCTGCCCAGTTGAACTTGTTTGAGGAAAAAATTCTGACAGAGGAAAACCGCAGCAGATTCCGTATGATCGGACAGGTATTCCGCACATACTGGCTGGTGGAGTTTGAGGACAGGCTGCTGATGATAGATCAGCATGCGGCTCATGAGAAGGTGAATTATGAGCGTATGATGAAGCGGTTTCGGGAGAAAAATGCAGTGTCTCAGACGCTGATGCCTGCAGTGATCGTCAGTCTTTCCGGCCAGGAGGAAGCTGTACTGAAGGAACATCTGGAGGTTTTTGCAGGCCTTGGATTTGAAATAGAGGCCTTCGGCGGCAATGAGTATGCCCTGCGCAGCGTACCCACGGATCTTTATGGCTGCGGAGAAAAAGAAATGTTCCTGGAGGTGCTGGATCAGCTTGCAGGCGGCAGCTCTCAGGGGATCCGCGTGGTGGAGGAAAAAATTGCCTCCATGTCCTGTAAGGCGGCGGTAAAGGGAAATAATCTTTTAAGCATGGCCGAGGCGGAAGCCTTGATTGATGAGCTGCTGACCCTGGAAAATCCTTACAACTGTCCTCATGGCAGGCCCACGATCGTTGCCATGACCAAATCGGAGATGGAGAGAAAATTTAAGAGGATTGTGGAATGAATACAGATGTACCTTACAGCAGATTCCCGCTGGTGGTATTGACAGGTCCCACGGCGGTGGGCAAGACCAGGCTGTCACTGGCTCTGGCGAAGGCGGTGAAGGGGGAGATTGTTTCTGCGGACTCCATGCAGGTTTACAGGCACATGGACATCGGCTCCGCCAAAATTAAACGGGAGGAAATGCAGGGAATTCCTCATCATATGATTGATATTTTGGATCCATGGGAAGCTTTTAATGTGGCTGGCTTTAAGCAGCGCAGTCTGGAATGTATGGCAGGAATCTATGAGCGGAAGCATATTCCCGTTATTGCCGGCGGTACCGGCTTTTATATTCAGGCTCTTTTGCGGGATGTGGATTTTACAAGTGAGCAGGAGGATCGGGAGTACAGGGAGCTACTGGAAAAAAAAGCGGCGGAGCAGGGAACGGAGTATCTTCATGCGCTGTTAAAAGAGACGGATCCGGCGGCGGCGGAAGAGATCCATGCCAATAATAAAAAACGCATTATTCGTGCGCTGGAATTTTATCATTTGACAGGAAGGCGGATTTCGGAACACAACCGTGTGGAACGGCAGAAGGAGAGCGCGTATCATTCCTGTTATTTTGTGCTGAATGATGACAGAGACAGGCTGTATGCCCGCATTGATCAAAGAGTGGACGAAATGCTGGCGGAAGGGCTTGTGGACGAGGTCAGACGCCTGCGGGAAATGGGCTGTCACAGAGGGATGGTATCCATGCAGGGACTGGGATACAAGGAGATACTTGCCTGGCTGGACGGGGAGATCACATATGAAGAGGCGGTAGAAACCCTGAAGCGGGATACCAGGCATTTTGCCAAACGTCAGCTTACCTGGTTTCGCAGGGAGAAGGACGTGATTTGGATAAACAAAAATGATTTTGACCGGGACGAGGACAAAATGCTGGAGTATATGCTGGAAATATTGGCGGAGCGGAAGATAGTGTGAAATTTTCATACCTATTTGAGCCGCCCAAGGCGGCATGGGGGATTAAAATAGAAATTGCAGCTGTGGCTGCGGCAGGGAGTATGTATGGAAAGCTTATATGAGATGTATGCCCGGATGGGCATCGGAGAAAAGGTATATGAGTACGGCGATACCGTTTTGGAGAAACTGACAGGCCGGTTTGCGGAAATCGACAGGATCGCGGAATATAATCAGATGAAGGTGATCAAGGCAATGCAGGAGAATAAAGTCAGCGAGGCCTGCCTGCTTGGCACCACCGGCTATGGCTATGGCGATCTGGGACGGGATACTCTGGAAGCGGTGTATGCCGGGATTTTTCATACCGAGGATGCTCTGGTGCGGCCGCAGATTACCTGCGGCACCCATGCCCTGGCGCTGGCCCTGATGAGCAATCTGCGTCCCGGAGACGAGCTGCTTTCTCCCGTGGGAAAGCCTTATGATACATTGGAAGAGGTTATCGGCATCCGGCCTGCAAATGGTTCCCTTAAGGAGTACGGGGTTACCTACCGTCAGGTGGATTTACTGCCGGACGGACAGTTCGACTATGAAGCTATCAGGAAGGCCGTGAATGAACGGACCAGGCTGGTAACCATCCAGCGCTCCAAGGGCTATCAGACCAGACCGACCCTGTCGGTGAAGCGGATCGGTGAGCTGATTTCCTTCATTAAGGGAATCAAGCCGGATGTGATTTGCATGGTGGATAACTGCTACGGAGAGTTTGTGGAGACTGTGGAGCCAGGGGACGCAGGTGCGGACATGGTGGTGGGCTCTCTGATTAAGAATCCGGGGGGCGGGCTGGCGCCCATCGGCGGCTATATTGCCGGAAAGCGGGAATGTGTGGAAAACGCGGCATACCGCCTGACTTCTCCGGGACTGGGGAAAGAGGTGGGAGCCTCCCTGGGGGTATTGAAGGACTTTTATCAAGGGATTTTTCTGGCGCCTGCGGTAACCGCATCCGCGCTGAAAGGGGCGGTTTTTGCGGCAAATCTTTATGAACCGCTGGGATTTTCAGTGGTGCCGAACAGCACGGAAGGCCGCCACGACATCATTCAGGCCATTACCTTCGGCACGCCGGAGGGAGTGATTGCCTTCTGCCAGGGTATTCAGGCCGCGGCACCCGTGGACAGCCATGTGACGCCGGAGCCCTGGGACATGCCCGGATATGATGCAAAAGTTATCATGGCGGCGGGGGCTTTTGTGTCCGGCTCTTCCATCGAGCTTTCTGCGGACGGTCCCATTAAGCCGCCCTATGCCGTGTATTTTCAAGGGGGCTTGACCTGGGCCCATGCCAAGCTGGGGATTTTGAAATCGCTCCAGTTCCTTTTGGACCGGGGAATTGTGCAGGAGACGAAGCTAAGCTGAAAGCCGGAGAAAAATCAAGTCGAAAAAGATAAAAATTAATTAGTTGATTTTTGTGTACAGCTTTTTCATTTTATGGTAAAATGAATTTTATCTTCTCCGCATACGGATTTTTTGTCTGTATTGGGCAGCGGACAAGGTGAAACATAGATTTTCAGCG
>CAZAMX010000249.1:0-4113 GCA_964486095.1 uncultured Acetatifactor sp.
CGTCATAGGCTTCCAGCCCCAGCACCTCTTCCATACTGCCGGGGTCTTCTTCTCCCGTCATGTCCGTAATCGGCGTATCATCCACAGGTCCCATTCCCGAAGGCTCTTCGGGCACCGGTGATTCCTCCGGCTCCGTCTGCGCAGGAATCTCCGGCACAGGTTCCGGAGGAAGCTCCACAAGACGGCTCCTGTTACTGGCATCATATTTCATTAATGTAATGGCAGCGTATTCCCCGATAGTCTGCATTTCGCTATCCGTCAATTCCGGAATCATATTTTCTCCGCAGCCCGCCAGCCCCAAGCATAACCCCATGCAAAGCGCTGCCGCCGTCAGACCGGTCCTGATTTTTTTCGTCAACATACTGTCCCTCGCTTATTATGAACAAATTTTATCCCGTATGCTTATAATATACCGCACTTTTTTTGTACAGTCAACCTTCCTGCGCGTTTTCCGCGTCTATTGGTAACAGGTCAGCCCTGCCTGTACAGGCTGTACCTTTCCGCATCCTGTCTTTGACAGCTCACCTTTAAATGTACGCCGTCTTCCGTATACTCCTGCTTCAGCACCGTAGCTTTTTCCATCAGAAAAGATACCAGATCTCCCCGGTTAAAGGGCAGGAGAAAATCTGTCTCTACCCGGTCAGCGTAAAGAGCATCCTGTATCATCTCCGTCAGCTCATCCAGCCCGCAGCCCTGCCCTGCCGCCATATAAATGCGGCCTTCCCTTTTCTGTGGGATCTCTTCCATCCCGCATTTATCCGCCTTGTTATATACTACAATTCTGGGAATGTCTCCGGCCCCCAGCTCTTTCAGCGTCTTTTCCGTAACTTCCATCTGTTGTTTGTAATGCTCATCCGAAAAATCCACCACCTGAACCAGAAGATCCGCGTATTTTACTTCTTCCAAGGTAGAACGGAAAGCCTTCACCAGACCGTGAGGCAGCTTGTGTATCAATCCAACCGTGTCTGCCAGCAGGAAGGGTCTGTTGTCTCCGGTACTGATGCTCCTGACAGCGGTATCCAGCGTGGCAAACAGCATATTCTTTTCCGTCACGGTCTTTTCTCTGCGCTCGCCATAGCGCTCTACCAGCCTGTTTAAAATCGTGGATTTTCCTGCGTTGGTATATCCCACCAACGCCACCTGGGGAATTCCGGACTGCATCCGTCTCTTCCGCATGGTTTCCCTGTTTTTGGTCATCGAGTCCAGCTCTTTTTCCAATTCGCTGAGGCGATGCTCTATCTTTCTGCGGTCCAGCTCCAACTTTGTCTCACCTGCACCTTTATTGCTCAGGCTGCCGCCGGTTCCACCCTGACGGCTTAAATTTTCGCGCATTCCCACCAGCCGGGGCAGCACATATTGCAGTCTGGCCGCTTCCACTTGCAGCTTGGCTTCTCCCGTCCTGGCCCGAAGGGCAAAAATGTCCAAAATCAGATTGTTCCTGTCCGAAACAGGCAGCTCCAGCTCATTTACCAGATTACGGATCTGCGTGGGAGACAGCGCATTGTCAAATACGACCTCTTCCGCTTCCACTTGCGCCGCATAGTCCTTTACCTGAGCCGCCTTTCCCGTGCCGATATATAAGGATCTGTTAACGGATTCCATGTGCTGCACAATGATACCGGCCACCTGCTTATGGGCGGCTTCCGCCAAGCTGGCAAGTTCCTCCATGGAATGATCAAAATCCTGCTCTTCTCCTGTGTCCACACCCACCAGCAGCACCCTTGTAAATTCAATATTTTCTTTTTCTCTTCTCATATTACCTCATATTTTCTGCTGCGTAGCAGCATCTGCGCAGCAGCATCTGCATAAGCAGCATTTCACAACTCTGTTTTCAACGCCTCCCTGTATCACGAATCCTCATTTTCCTCACCCCCTTCCAATTCAAACCAGAACAACACTCCGTCCCGGCAGTTTTCCACGCCGTACTGCCGATTCATGGATTCCATGATGACCTTCACGATGGAAAGCCCCACGCCGCTTCCTCCATATTCCCGGGTTCTTGCCTTGTCTACCTTATAAAATTTTTCCCACAAATGCGGCATAGCCTCTTCCGGCACCGGCTCCCCTGTATTAAATACGTTTACTCGCACCAACCCGCCCCTGCGCTCCGGCGTCACGATAATATTCTTTTCTCCGCTGCAGTGGTTGACCGCATTGGAAAAATAATTTGTAAACACCTCTTCAACCTTGAACTCATCACCCCAGACCCAGACAGGTGAGCATTCTTCCATTTGCACCCTTATCCCGTTCTGCTTTGTCAATATCTCCGCCGACTGAATAACGTTTCGAATCAACGCCGTAATATCAAAGCGTTCCATAGTCACCACGTCGTTTCCGAACTCCAGCTGATTTAGAGTCAACAGCTTCTGCACCATCAGGTTCATCTTGGCCGCCTCATCCATGATAACCTCACAGTAAAAGCTGCGGCTCTCCGGATCATCATTGACGCTTTCCGCAAGTCCCTCCGCATAACCCTGTATCAAAGCAATGGGAGTTTTCAGCTCATGAGATACATTGGCCAGGAATTCTCTGCGCATCTGGTCTATTTGTTCTTTTTTTTCAATATCTTTCTGCAGCTCATTGTTCGCAGTCTTTAAGCCGGAAATAGAACGCTCCAGAGAGCTTGAAAGTTTGTTTATATTTGCTCCCAGCATGCCGATTTCGTTCTTTTCGCCGCCTTGATACTTTGCGTCAAAGTTGAGGTGCACCATCTGCTCCGAAATACTGTTCAGCTTCTTGATCGGCTTTGTGATTCTGCCGGAAACAAACCAGATAATGATCCCGCCCGCCAACATTCCGCCCAGTCCGACATAGGCAAAAAAACGGTTTGCAATATCCGCACTCTCCCTGATGCTCTCCACCGGCGTACGCATGATAAAGGAAATCCCCGTACTCAGCCTTCCGTACATGACAAGAAATTCGCCCTCTCCGGAAGTCATCCTCTGGATCACATAATCTTCCCCTTCTTCCAGCACCTTCACAGGATTCGAATTAAATCCGAAGATATAACCCAGCAGCAGCGCATCCAGCTCACTTCCTCCGTTGACGGATTCATATCGTATCTGTGAGTTGGCGTCGATCACCAAAACCGTAATGTTGGCCACGCTGCAGACATCATCCAGCTCTCTCCGAAATTTCTCCGAGCTGTAGTTATCACTGCCCGCCGCCTGGCGGATGCTCTCATATGCTTCATAGATTACTTTGGTCTTGCTTTTGATGTAATACTTCTCCAGAAACAAATTATTGACAACCTGACACAGCAGGACCGTCCCCATCATCAATCCCATAAAAATTAATGCAAATTGCTGTCTGATTGAATGCTTCATTAGCCCTCTTCCAATTTATAGCCCATACCAGGGGGCATGGGCTTGATCTTTCTAGCTCTCTTCCAGTTTATAGCCCATGCCCCAGATTGTCTTGATCATGTCGCCCTTCTCACCCATTTTGCTGCGCAGTTTTTTTACATGGGTATCAATCGTGCGGGCATCTCCGAAATAATCATAATTCCACACATGGTTCAGTATCTTTTCTCTGGGCAGCGCAACTCCCCTGTTTTCCACAAAATAGGTAAGAAGCTCAAATTCCTTAAAGCTTAATTCGATTTCTTTCCCATCGATCCTGACACAATGTGCCACCTTATCAATTTCGATTCCGCCGCAGCTTAAATGCGCTTCCTCCGATGTTCGATTGGTTCTGCGCAGAATGGCTTCAATTCTGGCCACAAGGATCTTAGGACTGAAGGGCTTCGAGATATATTCGTCCACACCCAGCTTAAAGCCCTGAAGCTCATCCTGTTCGTCGCCTCTGGCCGTCAGCATGATGACAGGGACCTTTGAATACGCACGCAGCTCACGGCATACCTGCCAGCCGTCCATTTTCGGCATCATTACATCCAGCACCACCAGCGCAATGTCCTTCTGCTTAAAAAACAGATCAAGGGCCTCTTCTCCGTCCCCGGCCTCCAACACGTCATAGCCGGCCTTGGTCAGGAAGTCCCTGACCAGCTTGCGCATCCTGCTCTCGTCATCCACCACAAGAATCTTCAACCTGTCCATGATTTCCAACCTTTCCACATAACCTTTTCTTTACTTCATTATAAAATAGATTTATGTC
>CAZAMX010000250.1:0-4106 GCA_964486095.1 uncultured Acetatifactor sp.
CCACCGAAGCAATTTGCAGCAGATTTACAGTCTGTCCCCTTTGGCCACTCGGGAACCCATCCACGTGAAAATGTTCAGGACCCTGCGGATCTGATCCTGACAATGTGAAATTGTATCACAGTTTCTGATGAATTGCAAGCTTATTCTGCCCGGAGTCAAAATAAATAACCTGAATAACCTGACGGCGAAAGCGCGTCCGGTTATCTATCAAGTTCAACCCGGCTCTCAAGTTTCAGCAGTTCCTTTTTCATGTCAAGTCCGCCGGCATAGCCCACAAGCTTCCCGTTCACCCCGATTACCCTGTGGCAGGGGACTGCCAGGATAATGGGATTTTTGTTGTTTGCCATTCCCACGGCCCGGGCAGCCTTAGGATTTCCGATTGCCGTGGCAATCTCTCCATATGTCCTTGTTTCCCCATAGGGAATTTTGCAAAGCTCCTGCCATACTTTTTTCTGAAATTCCGTTCCGTAAAGTTTGTAGGGAAAATCAAATGTCCTTCGGCTGCCCTTAAGATACTCCTCAACCTGACTGTATACCAGATCCGTCAATGCCGTTCTTACGGATCGTTCTCCCGGCTCATCTGTTCTTTTTATACTTGTTACCACATTTCCCTCATAGCCGATCTTCAAACAGCCCCAGGGGAAAGGATATATCGCGTATTCAGCCATCCTGATTCCCTCCTGATACAAGATTTTATTCGGGTATACTACGATAAATACGATAACTTCCGGTGACCGCAGCAGGTAAGACCGGCTCCCAGGTATAATTCGCTAATTTGATTTCCTCTGCTCCGGTAATCTCGCAGTATTCCAGCCAGTCTTCTTCACAGGTCAGATAATAAAAGCTAAGCGTATAGCTGCCACTCTCCAGATAAACGGGGGAAAATTCCGCTTGTACCCCATTTCCCGTACAGTGCAGGTATACTATTTCATCCTCACCCTTAAGCGCCATAGCTGCTATGGCCCCCTCCTGTTCCTGCCTCCATTCCACATAGCAGATATACTCTCCCGGCTCCGTAACCTGAAACTCGTACTCTTTCTGCAATATAGAATTCTTGCTGTCCGAAACCGTATACTCAACATTACCCTCCTTAAAAATCGTACGAGCGCCCGCGCTTTCGGAATTTTCTTTGGACATATTACGCATCATGCGGTAATTTCCGGTGACCGTAGCAGGTAAGACCGACTCCCAGGTATAATCCGCTAAATTGTCTGCCGCCGTCCCGGTAATCTCGCAGTATTCCAGCCAGTCTTCTTCACAAGTCAGAAGGTAAAAGCAAAGCGTATAATTGCCGCTGTCCAGATAAATGGAGCCTAATCCCCCTTCTATCCAATTTGCCGTACTGGACAGGTACATTTTGTCCTCACTCTTAAGCGCCATACCTGCCAGGGCCCCTTCCCGGTCCAGCTTCCAATCCATATAGCAGATATACTCTCCCGGCTCCGTAACCTGAAGCTCATACTCTCCCTGTAATATGGGATCTTTGCTGTCCGAAACCGTATACTTAATATTACCCTGCGCAAGAATCGTACCGGCGCCTATTTTTCCGAAATACACAAGCAGCGTCACCAGAACGCCAATTGTGAACAAAAAAACAGAAAATCTGACGGCAACCTTCCTGTCCACAAACCCCAGGGAAAGCCTGGACCTTCTTTTAATAAACAGAAAACAGGTCAGTCCCAAAACAAGAAGGGCACACAGCATAACCACGGCGGGATGCAGTCCTGTTGCATCCATAAACTTCGAGACATCCGAGTTGTAATCAAAACGATTCACAAGACGGCCTATGGGTTCAACAATCCAGGAAAGAGTGGACATCAGAAAGGTTCCTGTTACAATGCCTACGCAGGTATTCAACAGGGAATGCTTTTTTGATCCCTTCCAGAAGAGCAATACCAACACCGCTGCCGCCAGGGGCACTGCTGATCCGAAAATATCAACCAATCCATTTGAAAAGCTGTCAGTAAGCCCTTGATATGTCATATGAGGCGTCACATAACCGGCAGTACCAAAGGGATAAAAGCCCGTGACGGTTCCGCCGCAGAGCCACACCGCAATGCAATGCCCCAGCTCATGCAGCACATCATACAAAACACACGCACCGAGCGCGCATGCCCCAATAGCGCCCCCCCTCAACAGCCCTTTACTACTTGCATTTTCCTCCGGCTGTATACCCGTTTCCTCCCGCAGGCTTTTCAGCTCCTTCACCTTCTTCTTCAGACGAGCCGTCTGCCCTTGAAACATCAGAAAGAAAAACCCTGCTGCCAGAGCAATCACCCAGCCGAAGGTATTGTACCGTTTCACTGCACAGAAAATGCCGCTAAACACACAGGCAGCCTCTATTGCTTCCGCTGTTGCAAATACATTTAAGGCTTTTGAATAACGCTCTATCGTAGATTCAACATCCGTATATAGTTCAAAGGGCCCTGCTCCCGCCTTTTTGCGCAGAACAACGCTAAAGCCCCAGGTGCAGATGATTTCTGCTCCCATTTCCACCATAAACTGCCGGTAGTCCTCCGACACACCGAAAAATTTTTCCGTTTCATCAATCTGATAGATATATTCCCCCGGCTCACACCTTTCAAAACGGTAAAAACCAAGACAAAAACCTGTCATGGCCCAGCCCTGCCCGGCCATGCGATTAAGCCATTCCGTCTCCTTATCCGTGTTATAACACCATCGAAATTTCACCATTTTTGTTTCCTTTTCCCTCATTCCGCCAGTCCTCCCCTTTGGCAATTTCTTCTTTACAGATCCGCGTCAAACAGACCGGCATTTTCCACCAGCTCCTCCAAGCGCTTTTTCTCCGCCTGAAAAATATCTCTTCCCAGGTCGGTGACAATGTACTGCTTCTTCTTCCGGGAATCTGTTTCCTCGCTGTAAATACGGATCCAGCCCTTTTCCGTCATGGTCTGAATGGCTCCGTACAGCGTTCCCGGTCCCAGTACCACCCTGCCCTTTGTCAGCTCTTCCACCTCCCGGATGATGCCGTATCCGTGGTTTGGCTTCCGCAGCGATAGTAAAATGTAGAACAATGCCTCTGTCAACGGGAGATTTTTCGTCGTTTCTGTGTTTTTCACTATGTCGCCCTCCGATATATCGTGGTTATAATATATCAGTGCACGATATATTTGTCAAGAAATTTTTAAAATATACTTTTTATTGTGAATTTTCAGTAAATATTCACTTTCATTCGTTGGTAAAAGTGAAAATAGTCACTTCTTGACGCGCACAATCCGATATTATATACTTTAAATGATTAACGTTAATTAAAATTATAATGCAGATGGGAGATGTTTATATGTGCCTGGCTGAGCAACGGCCACACTCCGGGAAATCAAACTTTATAGAAAAAACTGTCTATTTTTTGAAGATTATTTCGAGCAAAATTTTGAACAGCCCAACAAGGTCCGGTATACATATTTTTCAAAGTGTCAGTATACCGGTACCTCTGCAGCCTCCTTCCAGGGGCCGTTTTTAAAGAACAGCACTGACAGCGCAGTCCCCAGCACCCAGCCCACAGGCCATGCGCACCAAATTCCGGTGGCCTGAAAGGGAATGGAAAGCAGGAATGCCAGCACCACCCTTAAAATCAGATCCGTAAAGGTAGAGATCATAAACCTTCCCATCAGCCCTGCCCCACGAAGCACACCGTCTGCAACCAGCTTCACGGACACCACAAAATAGAAGGGTGAAACGATCCGCAAAAACTCTACCCCTGTGTCAATTGCGGTTCCGGTAATGTCCTCCATAAAGATATAGACCAAAAACCGCCCCGCAAGCAGGTAGAGCAGCGTCAAGGGCAGGCAGAGCATCCATACCATCTTCCGGCCGGCCCGAAAGCCCTGCTTTACCCGGTGCAGCTTTCCCGCACCAATGTTTTGGGAGGTAAAATTGGAAATACCGTTTCCTAAGGTGGTCAGGGAAGTAATCACCAGATTATTTAATTTGACAGCCGCGGAATATCCCGCCATAACAGAGGGGCCAAAGCCGTTTATTACGCTCTGGAGTACAATATTCCCTATGGAAATAAAGCTTTGCTGTAAAATACTGGGAATGGCAATCACGGCAATTCTGCCCAAAAGAGGCCAGGACAAAATTTTTAC
>CAZAMX010000251.1:0-4097 GCA_964486095.1 uncultured Acetatifactor sp.
GCATACCCCGACGAGCGGCAGAAAAAGCAGATCCAGCAGGAAATGTTTCCGGTTGGACCTCTCGCCCAGATAATCCAGATTATCTATATAGTCATAAAGCGAATATTTCCCCGTATGCCCCAGCCTGTTCATGCGGAACTGAAACCGCACCCTGGCCTCCGGGTGATCGCCAAAAAAACTGACCTTCCTCTCAAAGCGCTCCAGCCCTTCCCTGTCCAGTTTTAGGGAGCGCAGAGCGTAATAAAGATATTCCTCTCCTGTGGCGGAAAGCGTATAATTCATCCGTTTAAAGAGCTCGTCCATCCCTAAGTCGTTCCAGGTGATGTCGTCGATCTGGCCTTCCCCTGGATGCCGCCTGAAATAGCTGTCCATCTTTTCAAACCGCTCCGCAGCATACTTCCGGTCATTCAGCTTTAAATAATCTTTGGACAGCTTTTCGATAAAATTCTTCTCATCCTTTTTGGCACGGCAGGCCTCCAGCGTAAATATAACAATTACAAACACTGCCAGAGCCGCCGCCAGCAGAAAATACTCCATCTGATTTAACCTTAGCCTTTCATCCGCTACACGTAATACGTTTTACGATCTTTTCACATCTTTCGTAAATATCCTCCACACTCTCCCCAATGTTAAATTCTCCGTTCCGGTACAGGATTCTTCCATTTATCATAGTCATGATCACATTGGACTTACTCCCGCTGTACACCAGATTCTTGGGAATATTATGGACGGGCTGCATGTTAGGCTGGCGCATGTCAATCATAATCAGATCCGCATTCTTCCCCTCTGCCAGCACATCCGAGTCCTCAAGCCCCATGGCCCCGGCTCCGTTTACGGTGGCCATTTCCAGCACCTTCGCGGCATCCAGACTGGCCGCGTCTTCCTCCCGCAGCTTACTTAAGCCTGTCACCAGAAACATTTCCCGAAACATGTCCAGACAGTTATTGCTGGCCGGTCCGTCCGTGCCGATGGCAACGGGAATGTTTCTTCTTTCATACTCTGCCACCGGCGCAATCCCGCTGGCAAGCTTCATGTTGGAAGCAGGATTTGTGATCACATACAACCCATGCCTGCGGAACATTTCCATATCCTCATCCGTCATATGCACACAATGATAACCGCCGCCCCCATATTCAAAAATTCCTGTTTTGTCCAGAAACATCGGCGGCGTCATGCCATACTTAAGTCTACACTCTTCCACCTCCCGCTTGGTCTCCGCAAGATGAGTATATACAGGAGCATGGTACTTATCGGCCAGCCGGGCCACCCGTTCCAGAAGCTCCTTGGAACAGGTATACTCCGCGTGAAACCCCAGCCGGTAGCTGACCAGAGAATTCTCCCGATTCCATTTCAGATATTCCTCCTCCATCTGTTCTATGGAGGATGTAAAATTATTGAGGCCGCTGGTTAATACGCATCGCATTCCCATATCCATGCACGCCGTCCCCACCGCCTCAGGACTGATATACATCTCAAAAATGGAGGTAATACCGGAGGTAAGGTATTCCAGTATGGCCAGCCGGGCCAGATGATAAATGTCCTCCTTTGTCAGCTTCGCCTCAAAGGGAAACACCTTCTCCTGCAGCCAGTTCTGCAAGGGCATATCATCCGCATAGGAACGTAAAAAGGTCATGGCCGAATGTGTGTGCGCGTTTTTAAAACCGGGCATCAGCAGATTATCCCTGCAGTCTATCTGCATATCCCAGGATTCCTCCTGTCCGCCCGCCTCTCCGGCCTTCCCCGGTATGCGGTTCCACAACCCGCTGGCATTTCGTCCGCCGTTTTCCGCCCCATACTCCGTTACGCCTCGAATCCGCCCATCCTTCACCCAAATTTCTCCGGGAAAGACCGGCCGGTCCTTCTCCATGGTTAAGATTCTGGCATGATACAGCCTGATATTCACCTGATTGATTCACCTCCGAATCCAAAAGGCAGGAGTTCATCCAGACGATACTCCCGAAAATCCTCCACACTTTTTGCAACTATGACCTGAAAGTCATCCCGGCAGAACTCCCGCATCACCTGACGGCAGATGCCGCAGGGGTAAGCGTACTCCACCGGTGCCTCCCCGTCCATCCCGCCTGCGATGGCGATAGCCCGAAAACCTTTGAGTCCCTGACTGACCGCCTTGAAAAAAGCCGTCCGCTCCGCGCAGTTTGTGGCTCCAAAAGAAGCGTTCTCAATGTTGCAGCCTGAAACAATCTCCCCTGCATCCGTAAGCAGCGCGGCCCCTACCGCGTAATGGGAATAGGGAACATAAGCGCTTTTTCTGGCCTCCAGCGCCGCCCGAATCAAAGCTGCATTGTCTGCACCGACCTGATCTGTTTTGTTCTGATCTGTTTTGTTCTGACTTGTCTTGTTCTGACTTGCTCTATTCCGATCTTCCATGCGTCCTTCCCTTTTTCAGGCATTATCTTAAAAAATATGCCTGAATTCCTTTACGGCCTCCGTTACCAGTTTCTGAAACCTCGGCGCCGCCTCATCGGCTGCCGCCTGCACCTCTTCATGGCTTAAGGGAACTGCTGTCATTCCCGCCGCAAGATTGCAGATACAGGAAATACCGCATATTTTCATACCCATGTGATTGGCGGCAATGGCCTCCACCACAGTACTCATCCCCACCGCGTCACAGCCTAAGGTACGCAGCATGCGGATCTCCGCCGGGGACTCAAAGGAAGGTCCTGTCAGCTGGGTATAAACTCCCTGCTGGAGGAAAATATGATTATCCTCGGCGGTTTTGCGGATGATCCGCTGCAGACCCTTATCATACACCGCACTCATATCCGGAAACCGGACTCCCAACTCATCTATATTTGCCCCGATCAGGGGATTGGGCGCAAAGACGGAAATCTGGTCCGTTATCAGCATCAGGTCGCCGGCATGAAAAGAGGTATTCACGCCTCCTGCCGCATTGGTTAAAAACAAATTTTTCGCCCCCAGCAGCTTCATCAGTCTTGTGGGCAGCACCACATCACTGACAGGATACCCCTCATAATAATGCACCCGTCCCTTCATGCAGACCACAGGAGCTTCCTCAATATATCCGAAAATAAACTTTCCCGCATGTCCCGGTACCGTGGACACCGGAAATCCCTCTATTTCGCTGTAGGGCAGCTCAAACTCCACCCGGATGTTCTCCGCGTAATCCCCCAGTCCGGACCCTAAAACAATGGCCGTTTCAGGTACAAAGTCCGTCTTTCTCCGCACACAGTCATAACATTTTTTTAGCTTTTCATACACTTCGTTCATTCCAGGCCCCCCTTTATATATTCTTGTTATCAGTTTCTTTTTCCCGCTTTCATCTTACTTCTTCATTATACAGAAATCAGGATAAAAAAGCAATGCAGGACTTAAGACTGAACTGATTACGCCTTTCTGAATACCACGGTCACTGTGATCTGCGTCCCTTGAATCTCCGCGAAAATCTCTCCCCCCATCCTGTGCATAAGCTGTCTACAGATATATAATCCCAGTCCGCTTCCCGGCCTGTTCCCGGCGTTTGCCCCCCGCCAAAAGCTCTCAAACACATGAGGCAGTTCCTCCTGATCCAGCGTACAGCCCCCGTTTCTGACCGCAACGAGAACGCCTTCCTCATCATCTTCCGGAAATAAAAGCTCAATCCGCTTGCCGTCCCCATATTTGAGGGCGTTTTCCATGATATTCTGCAGTACCTCCACACTCCTGTCCGGATCGCCAAACAGCAGCCGTTCCCTGTATTTTCCCACTGCAAATTCCTGTTTTACCAGCGCCAGCTTTTCACCGTAATAGGCGGAAATAGTTTCTACCAGCCAAGACAGATAAAACTCACCGTTCTCCACGTCAAAGCTCAAAAAATCTTCTTTGGAGGCAGTGATGATGCGGGAAACATATCCTTCGATCTCGTCTGCTTTATTGCCGATGCTCTCCGCGATCATACACTGCTTGTCTACGTCCGGATAAAGATTTTTATACAACGCCTTTGTATATAGTTTGATGGCGGAAAGCGGCGTCTTGATGTCATGGGATAAAGACAACAGCAAAGTCTTCTTTTCCCGCTGCAGCTCCAGCTCCCGTGACTTCCTCTGCTCCAGATTCTCCCGCAGCAGATCCATTCCCCA
>CAZAMX010000252.1:0-4093 GCA_964486095.1 uncultured Acetatifactor sp.
AACATGCAGGGCATTCGGAATATGGAGGAAATACTGGAGGTTTCCGACGGTGTCATGGTGGCAAGAGGTGACATGGGCGTGGAAATTCCCCTGGAAGAGGTGCCGGTACTGCAGAAAAAGATGATCAAAATGGCTAATGAACAGGGAAAGCATGTCATTACAGCTACACAGATGCTGGAGTCCATGATCCGCAATCCAAGGCCTACCAGAGCGGAAGCCACGGATATTGCCAACGCTATCTACGATGGGACTACCGCTATCATGCTTTCCGGGGAGAGCGCCGCAGGAAAATATCCCGTCGAGGCGGTTAAAACTATGGCGAGAATCGCAGAATGTGCCGAAAAAGATATTGACTACCATTCGAGAATGCGGCGGACGGGAAACGGTGACAAGGCGGAAATTACCGATGCCATTGCCTATGCCACCTGTTCCGCGGCCATGGATCTGGATGCAGCGGCAATCATTACCGTCACTATGTCCGGGCATACGGCGGAGGCTATTTCCAGGTTTAAACCGGGGTGCCCCATCATTGGCTGCACTGTAAAGAAAAGAGTTTGCAGCCAGTTAAATTTGCTGTGGGGGGTGAAGCCACTTTTGATAAAGCAGGAGAGCAGTACGGATGAACTGTTTGCGGAAGCCGTGGCGGAAGCGCAAAGGGCAGGTTATGTAAAACAAGGTGATGTGGTGGTCATTACTGCGGGAGTGCCGCTGGGCGTGGCCGGAACTACAAATATGATTCACGTAGCAGAGGTACATTGAGAGCATGGGGAAGATCATTTGCCTGATGGGTAAGAGCTCCACCGGAAAAGATACCATATTTAAGCGTTTGCTGTCGGACAGGCGGCTGGGACTTCGGAAGATCGTGCCCTATACGACCAGGCCGATCCGGGACGGTGAAAGGAACGGCGTGGAATATTTTTTCAGGAGTGAGGAGGATTTTCAGCAGCTGAAGGCCCGGGGCAGGATCATAGAAGACAGAGAATATCATACCTTTCACGGGCTATGGCGGTACTTTGTGGCGGATGACGGACAGATAAAAGAATCCGGCAATTATATCATGATAGGCACCTTGGAAGCATATCGGCATCTTCAGGATTATTTCGGAACGGACAGAGTCCTGCCGGTCATGATAGAATTAGATGACGGGGACAGGCTCCAGAGAGCGCTGAACAGGGAGCGGAGGCAGGAGAACCCGAGGTATGAGGAAATGTGCCGCAGGTTTCTGGCGGACAGCGAGGATTTCTCCGAGGAAAAGATATTGGAAGCGGGAATCACAAAGCGCTTTGTCAATAGTGACTTAAAGCAGTGCCTGGGGCAGATCAGTCAGTATATAGCGCTTTCGCTAAAAGATCATTAATTCTTTGTGTTGTTTTGACGGTAAGGCAGAAAGGAGGGCGGGCATATGGAGATCAAGGTGAATCAGGTCAGTCAGACGGCCCCGGTGGAGCAGACGCGGGACACGCAGCCCACAGACGGTACCTTTAAATTTATGCTTGCCAGCCATATTGAAGAGGCGGAGCTGCAGACGAAGCTGCAGACCCTTATGGAAGAGATCACCATGCAGGGCAATAAACTGGCAAAGCGCCGGGATGTAAAGGATATGAGGCATTACCGGGGCCTGGTGAAGGAATTTTTAAATGAGGTGGTAACCCATTCTCATTCCTTTTCCAGAGAAAATTTTCTGGACAGAAGAGGGCGGCACAGGGTTTATGGGATCATCCGGCTGGTGGATGAAAATCTGGATCAGCTTGCCCAGGAGTTGATGAAGGATGAGAAGGACAATCTGGCGATCTTAAACAAGATAGGTGAGATCAGGGGGCTGCTGCTGGATATTTTTATGTAAAAGGCGAAAAGAATTTCTAAGGTTGATAAGAACTCAACCTAAGAAATTCTAAGTTCCGCCTTGAAGAAACGCAAAACCAGCGTTCTTCCGGCTCTGCGGCAGTCCGGCGATTCTTCCCGGAGCTTTAGTTCCGTGGGATTGCCTGTGCCTGCTGCATCGGCATGTCGGGAAGCGTTGACGGAAGGGAAGATATTATAAGGCTGTAAGAGGGTGTGTAAGCACCCCTCAGCTCGAGAAATATATACATAAGAAGGGGATGAGGGTACAAATGGCGGGATTTCAGGACATTATAGGACAGGAGCAGATCAAAGAGCATTTACGGAATGCGCTTTCTTCGGGAAAGGTTTCTCACGCGTATATTATCAACGGAGAAAAGTCCTCCGGCAAGGAGTTTGTGGCCAGGGTCTTTGCCATGGCGCTGCAGTGTGAGAAGGGGGGAGAAGATCCCTGTCAGGAATGCCGTTCCTGCAGGCAGGCGCTGTCACGCAATCACCCGGATATTATCAATGTGAGCCACGAAAAGCCTAATACTATCAGCGTGGATGATATTCGTGCCCAGGTGAACAATGATGTGATTATTAAGCCATACAGCGGCCCTTATAAGGTGTATATTATCAACGAAGCGGAGAAAATGACGCCCCAGGCTCAGAATGCTCTTTTAAAGACACTGGAGGAACCGCCGGCCTATGCAGTCATCCTGCTGCTTACCGCCAATGTGGATTCTCTGCTGGCTACGATTCTCAGCCGCTGTGTAGTGCTGAATATGAAGCCTGTGCCGGACGAACTGGTAAAGGAATATCTCATGGAGCAGCTTCAGGTTCCGGACTACAAGGCGGAGGTCTGTGTGGCGTTTGCCAGGGGTAATATAGGCAAGGCGAAGGCGCTGGCTTCCAGCGAGGATTTTGAGAATGTGAAGGCGGAAGCGCTTTCCCTGCTGAAATACATACGGGATATGGAGCTGAATGAGATCATTGCGGCGATCAAGAAGGTCATGGAATACAAGTTGGAGATCAACGACTATTTGGACATTTTTGCCATATGGTATCGAGATGTGCTGCTGTTCAAGGCTACCAATGACGTGAATCACCTGATCTTCCGGGAGGAAATCCAGACCATCCGCAAAACTGCCCAGCGCAGCAGCTATGAAGGGATAGAGACGGTCATCGAGGCGCTGGAAAAAGCCAAGAGGCGGTTGGATGCCAATGTAAATTTTGAGCTTACCATGGAGCTTTTGATGCTGACCATACAGGAAAACGGGTAGGAAGCAATGCTTATTTATATTGCTCCGCGCCAAAATAATCCATAAACTCAACGGTTTCCATGCTCTGCTCGTCTTTTGGCAGCTGCCTTGCAATTTCGTCCAATAAGTCCTTATCCATATTTACCTTATCCCGCTTACTATATGCGTCGATAAGCAGCAGAGGATTAACGGAATGACGGATAGAACACTTTTGTATCTCTTTCAGGTAACTGGTATGAAAACCGGAGACACCGCAAATCGTGTCTATGGGATTAATTCCGGCCTTTTTCATAAAAGGATGAATATACTTTTTGCTGTCAAGCAGCAGGGATATAATATCCATTGACACGTCATAGCCCAGGCGCATTAAACAAATCACAAAATGCTCCAGAGAGGTATTTCCGGAACTGCGTCCCAGTCCCTGGAGAGAGCAATCTATAAAATCAATTCCCAATTCTGCGGCAAAAAGGCTGTTGGATAAAGCCAGCCCTATATTGTTGTGGCCGTGAAAGCCGGTCTTAATGGTGCTGCTGCAATTACGAATCGCTTCATAATACTTTTCGATGTCGGCAGGTACCATATTTCCGGCGGAATCGACAATATAGATCAGATCGGCGCCCCAGTCTTCGGAATGCTTCACCGCCTCGGAAAATTCCTCAGGCGTTGCCGCATAGGACTTCATATAGTTAGCCATTACCAGCATATGATGTTTTTTGGCGTGTTTAATATATTCTTCTGACTGGCTGATATTTTCCACGTTTGTGCCTACGCGTATGAAAGAACAGCCGTATTCAGCCATTAAGTCAATATCTTCAAGAGAAGCCGTCCCCGGGATACAAAACATGCCATATTTTGCAGATTTTAGATGCTCCTGGGCGCATTTCAAGTATTCCTGATCCGTGTGCAATGCAAGTCCGTTCTTCAGGCTGCTGGCACCAACGCCCATTCCGTGTCCTATTTCGATGTACCGGAATCCAAGCTTTTCCAGGCTGGTACAAATATTTTTTTCG
>CAZAMX010000253.1:0-4091 GCA_964486095.1 uncultured Acetatifactor sp.
TTACCATGATAATTGCAATGATAAAATCCAGAAGCAGATTAAACAAAGGTCCTGCCACCACTGTGGCGATCCTTGCCCAAACCTTGGCCTTCAAAAAAGAGCCCGGCCCCGGTTCCTTCGCTTCTCCGCTTTCTTCATCCTTATCCGCCACACCGTCCTCACCCTCGAACATACAGGCGCCGCCGATGGGGAACAGCTTCAGGGAATATTTTGTACCTCCTTTTTTGCGGGAGATGATATTGGGCCCCATACCCACCGAAAATTCGACCACATGTATTCCGTTTGCCTTGGCAATCAGGAAATGCCCGAATTCATGAGCTATGACCACTACCCCGAAAATGACAATAAATAAAATTAATGATACCATTTACCGCTTGATCCTTCCTGCAATATATTCATAGGTTTCCGCTTCCGCCTCCAAAACAGCCTCCACCCCCGGATCCGAAACCGGACTGTGATGGTCCATGGCCGCTTCAATCAGCTCAGGGATCTCAAGAAATTTTATTTTTTTCTCCAAAAACAAAGCTACCGCTTTCTCGTTTGCAGCATTGTATACTGTGGGCATGGTGCCTCCCTGCCCTGCCGCCCGATAAGCCAGCGCCAGTCCGCGGAAGGTATCCGCATCCGGCTTTTCAAAGGTAAGGCTTCCCAGGGCAAAAAGATCCAGACGCTTACCGCCCATTGGCCGCCTGTCCGGGTAAAACAGGGCGTACTGTATGGGAAGCTTCATGTCCGGCACTCCCAGCTGAGCAATGACCGCTCCGTCCACATACTGTACCGCGGAATGAATAATGCTCTGAGGATGCACCACCACCTGAATCCTGTCAAGGTCCACGCCAAACAGCCATTTTGCCTCCATGACCTCCAGCCCCTTATTCACCAGCGTGGAAGAGTCGATGGTAATCTTGGGTCCCATGGCCCAGTTGGGATGCTTTAAGGCGTCTTCCACCTGTATTTCCGAAAGCTGCTTTTCTGATCTGCCTCGGAAAGGCCCGCCTGACGCAGTCAGCAGAATCTTTTCTATTTTGTCCGCAGGCTCCCCGTTCAGGGACTGAAATATGGCGCTGTGTTCGCTGTCCACCGGAAGGATGGATACGCCGCATTCCTTCGCCAGAGGCATAATAATGTGCCCCGCCGTCACCAGCGTCTCCTTGTTTGCAAGGGCAATATCCTTGCCGGCACGAATGGCCGCTATTGTGGGTCTGATACCGATCATTCCCACAATGGCCGTGACTAATACCCGGCTTTCCGGAGAAACTGCAATTTCCAGCAGACCCTCCATTCCCGAAAGGATCTTCACGTCCAGATCCCGGACTCTTTTCTTTAAGTCCTCTGCCGCCTCCCTTTTCCACATTACGGCCAGCGCAGGCTTAAATTCCCGGATCTGCCGCTCCATTAACTCCACGCTGCTGCCTGCCGCCAGGGCGGCCACCTTAAGGTCAGGATTACTGCGTACCACCTCCAGCGTCTGAGTGCCGATAGAACCGGTGGAACCTAAAATTGCTATCTTCTTCATCATCATCTTCCATTCTGTCCTTCACACTTCACGTCATACCGCCTCCGGCGGCACAAACATTGATGAACTATGTACTCAGCAGAAAAACAATCAAAAAATAGGTCAGCGGAGCCGTTACAATAACACTGTCAAAACGGTCCATAATCCCGCCATGTCCCGGTATCAGCTTCCCGAAATCCTTAATATTCCGGTTCCGCTTGATCGCCGAAGCCGCCAGATCCCCCACCATGCCTGCCACACCCCCCAGAGCGCAGATCAAGCCGATCAGGCCAAGCTGTTTCGGGCCATGGACTCCCAGACAGGCCCCATAAACAATACCGATCAGTGCCGCCCCGATCACCCCGCCGATACAGCCAGCCAGCGTCTTTTTCGGACTGAGAACGGGAAATACCTTTCTTTTACCGATCAACTTCCCCACGCAATAAGCGCAGGTATCGCAGCCCCAGGCGCTGATTAATATCAGCCATACCAGGAGGATACCGTCCCGGTACATCCGCGTGTGTTCTACAAAGGACAGCATCACCGGCGCATACAAAAAGGCAAAAACGGACGCCATGACGGAATCCGCCTGATACTTGGGAAAAGCCAGCACATAAACCAGCAGCTCCCCTAAAAAAAGAAACACCAGACAGGGAATTATGTAAAAAAGTCTCTCTCCCCCCAGTACTCCCACATCCCGAAGCAAAAGTAGCCCATAATAAAGGGTTATGGCGGCGACTCCCACCAGCTCCTGCGCGCCAATGCCCTTTCCCCCTTCTTTTCTGACGCCCAGCGCTTTTGTCAGCTCTAAAAAACCAATCAGAGAAACCACATACAAAACCACAGGAAGCAACGGTGCACCCACCCAAAAAGAAGCAAACGCGATCACCAGCAGCACTGTTCCGCTTAAAAGTCTGGTCCAAAACATCGGTCACCCCTCCTTCACTCCGCCGTATTTTCTGTCTCTATGATTATATGCCTCCACAGCTTTTATCAATTCTTCCTTCGTGAAATCCGGCCATGGTACAGGGGTAAAATAAAACTCCGTATATGCCAGCTGCCACAAAAGGAAATTGGAAATCCTCTGCTCGTTACAGGTCCGGATCAGCAGATCGGGATCCGGAATCCCCGCCGTATCCAGAAATCCGGCTAACGTCTCTTCTGTAACCTTCCCCGCATCCAGCTCCCCTGAAGCTCTGGCCGCCGCCCTCCTGTTCGCCCCCCGCAGGCTCTCATCCCTGCCCCCGTCATAGATGGCAATCTGAAAATGAAGGCCGTCGTTTTCTTTTGTGGCTTCCTCCAGCTCTTCGATGCGGGTGCGGATGTCTTCATCCAGGCGGGATTTCTCTCCCAGCACCCGGACGCACATACGATTTTTCTTTGCCGTCTGCAGACAGGTCTTCATATAGTTCCGCTGAAGCTTCATCACATCTTCCACCTCGTCCTTCGGCCTGTTCCAGTTCTCCGTAGAAAAGGCATAAACCGTCAGAAACTGGATTCCCATCCTGTACGCTTCTTCACAAATGGTCTCCACCGTCTTGGCCCCCTGTACATGCCCGTAATTGCGGGGCATTCCCTTTGCCCTGGCCCAACGCCCGTTTCCGTCCAAAATAATTGCCACGTGCCGCGGCATCCGTAACTCCTCACTCATACAATTCCTTTCAAAATACCGGAAGAGGGAGCGGAAATATTTCCACTCCCCCGCCTCATTTAAAAATCTGTCAGACAGTCAAAATTTCCTTTGACTTGCTCTCCATCATGGCGTCAATGTCCTTGATGTATTTATCCGTCAGCTTCTGCAGCTCTTCCTCCAGCTGCTTAATCTCATCCTCCGAAACCTCGGTCTTGGCCAGCTTTTTAAAGGCATCGTTTCCGTCTCTGCGGATATTGCGGACAGCAACCCTGCCGTCTTCCGCCTTTTTCTTGACTTCCTTCACCAGATCCTTCCTGCGCTCTTCCGTCAATTCCGGAAATACAAGACGGATCACATTACCGTCGTTGGTGGGATTGATCCCGATGTCGGAAACCTGAATCGCCTTTTCAATCTCTTTGAGCAATGACTTCTCCCAGGGAGCAATCTGAATGATACGTGCCTCCGGCACAGTCACATTACCCACCTGCTGGATCGGTGTCGGCGTTCCATAATAATTCACCCGCAGCTTATCCAGCACATGGGGATTAGCCCGGCCCGCGCGGATGGCGGCATAGTCAGCCTCGAGGAACTCATAAGCTTTCTTCATTTTATCTGCATATTGCTGTAATCTGGAATCCATACCTGTTCTCTCCTCTCGTTATGCCGCCTTAGACGGCACAAACATTCCGTGAAACCAATGTGCAAAGGCCGCACGAGGCAAAGCTAAGATTTTCTGTCTTTTCGCCTTTATACCAGTACCCGCGTTCCGGTAAATTCTCCCTTCACGGCATTGACAATGCTGTTTCCCTCGTTCAAACCAAACACCCACATGGGCATATGATTATCTCGGGCCAGAATGGACGCGGTCATATCCACCACCTGAAGATTCTTTGCAATCACCTCTTCGATGGTAACCGTATCATACTTTTTGGCGGCAGGATTTTTGCCGGGATCATCGTCATA
>CAZAMX010000254.1:0-4086 GCA_964486095.1 uncultured Acetatifactor sp.
GCACCCACCCATAAATCCGACGATCAAACCGCCCACATGAGCCGCATTATCAATATTTTCTCCGCTGAAGCCATTATATAACGAAAGCAGTATCATTACTATGACCCTGACCGGTGTCACATTTGCCATTTTCCTGCCGGAAAGCAGCACCATGGCAAGCAGAACGCCGTCCAACCCGAACACCGCGCCGCTTGCTCCGATAGACCCGGACATATCATAGCTTCCCGCCTTGACATAAAGGGATACCAAATTCCCCCCAATTCCCGACAGAAAATACAGCAGTGCATACCAGACATGCCCAATTTCCTTTTCTATCATAGCTCCCATAAAGAAAAGTATCAACATATTGTTAAAAATATGAGGAACTCCGCTGTGCAGAAACAGTGCCCACAGAACACGCCCATATTCTCCGTTTACAAGCACGTCAACGGCGTTCAGATTTCCCGCCCTGTACAGGCTGCTGCCCATAAACATGCACAGGGTATATACCAGAATATTGACAGCCACAATGGCTCCGCTGACAACAGGCAATTCCTTCCAGTTTCTCAACTTATGCTCCCGTCTGCGCACTGCAGCGCCTGCTCAATCGATGAAGACTACTGCTCAAAGCAGTCCGGCTGACTCCGAACAGTTACAGATTAACACAATCCTCCCTGTTTTTCAATCATTCTATTTTCAATCACTCTAGTGGAAGTATCCGCTCCGCAACCTGACGACCACAGCCGCCCGAGATAATGACTTCCTGCAAAGACAGTAAAAAACGTCGGTACTTAGTCTCCGCACTTTGGAGACTTAGGTACCGCTACGTTTTTTCCCGAGCAAAAGCGCGTCTGAGCAGGAAGTCATTATCCCGGGCGGCGTGACTTGCTGCAAGGCCGAACAAATACTATCGGAAAACCATAAGAACTCTTCCCGCCTTGATCTCATCCTCAGCCTCCAGCTCACGCTTTTCATAAGGCTGGAGCCTGAGCCCGTTTTTAAAGGTGCCGTTGGTGGAATTCAAATCCTCGATATAATACTTTTCCTTTTCTTTTACAATCCTGGCATGGAGTCTGCTGACTGACATATCCTCCAGCACCACGTCTGCTTCTTCCTTTCTCTTGCCAATGGTAGTGACAGCCCTGTCAAGAACCGCAAGCACTCTGCCCTCCGGCGTACACAGCTCCCGCTTCGTCCTTACCGGCTCCGCAGAACCCTCGATATAGATGGTTCTTCCGTATTCCTCCTCATACGCCGTCTCTTCTGCCACGGCATATCCGTTCATGCTTTCCTGCATACTTTGGCGGTAGCTTTCACGTATCTCCCGTTCCCGTTTCTTTTTGCCGAATATTCCCAAAAAATTCTTTTTTCTGTCCGGCTCTTCTTCTATGAATTTCCCCCCTATTCTCTCCGCGCCGGCATTGTCAGCCGCGGTATTTTCCACAGTCTCCTGCATTTTCGCCTGTCTGTCCGGCATTTCCGGTTTCACCGTTTTTTCTTCCGCCCTCAGCCTCTCCGCATCCTCAAATATCTTGGCCTGCAGGTAAGCGTCTCCGTTCCGTTCATACTGCTCGTGCATTTGATAAACGCAATTGACAAGCGCCTCATCATTGTAGTCAATCTGTTCCACCCAAAATTCCAAGAGTTCCTTAAAACCGTTACTTCCTTCATGATAAGGAAAATATAAAAAGGAAAATACATTGCTTTCCATATCCTGATAAATCTGTTCCGGATACCATAAAATATTTCTCCTGTCCAAAAGAAAGCGCCCCAGTTCCCGATCAATCTGCTGGAAGCTCCACATAAAATCCAGAAACCAGCCCCTGGTAATGCAGCGCCCCCCATACAGCTGCTTCAGGTTCTGTTTTGACGATATATTGTAATACAAATAAGCTGCCCCGTTGATATAGCGCAGGCTGCTGGCAAGCAGTCCCCTGATGCCGCCCCTGTTTAAAATACAATACTGGTATCTTTTTTCCTCCGGTTTTTCCTCCAGTAGAATCCTTTCATAGTTACAGTTAAGGCTTCGCACAAATTCTGTCTGCACCTTTATTCTCCTCCTTTGATTTTTCGATATAGCCTGATAAAATCCGTGGGGGAAATACGCCGTGTTTCCCTGTACGTCCGCGCCCCCCACAGGTTTTTCGTTCCGAAAAAGTTCCACTCCGGCAGCGGCAGACTGAAAAAACCCTCTCCCGTTACACTTACCTTGTCACCCTTAACGGTAACCTGCAGCACATTCGGCTCCCATGCTGCATACTTATCCATATTCAGCTCCCATGCTCTCTTTCGGATGGAAGTTTCCAAATCTCCGCTGCTTTCCGCCGCAGTCGTCGCTCCGAAGACCGCCAGCATGTTCATGTCCTGCTCCAGCAGGCAGCGGTCATATTGAAAAACAAACAGAAAAACCACGAAAATCAGTGCCCCTGTCACCAAAGGCAGGACCAGCGCCGCCTCCACCGTAAAATAAGCATTTTGTTTTTTCAATACACCCACCACCTTCCCCACACCGCTATCATCCAGCCCACTGTTAAAAAGGGAACAAAGGGAATCTTGGTATTCCTCTTTACCCTGCGGAGCGCCAGCAGGATTCCCGCAAACAGGGACAATAGAAAAAGACCTCCCAAGGCTGATGCCATGCAGCCCTCATATCCCATAAAAACCCCCAGCAGCATGACAATAATACCGTCCGCAAGGCCTGCTTTTCCGGTAACAAAGGCTGCCGCCAGCAAAATCCCCCCCGGAATCAGTCCCCGACACACCTGCCAGCCGTTCAGTTCTCCGGTTAACCCTTCATAAAGCAGTGCGCCTGCTGCCCCCAGCGCCCCAATCCCCAGCATCCACACCGGCACCTTTCTTTTTCTTATATCCACAACGCACATAGGAATCAGCCAAACCGCCGTCATTGCTTCCTTCAACATTTTTCCTCCTCTTCCGGGCATTTTCTTTTCCTGTCATGGCCTTCTTAATTCACAGCCCCTCCGCACCGGCTGCACGGACGGTATCCCGACGCTTCCTCCGGTGTCAGTGACCTAACGGTCCGCTTCAGCCCTGAACAGCTTTCCCTGTAATGATAGCAATGTCCTTCTTCCGTCACATATAAGGTATCGGGCATCCCTCCCCGCACACATTTTTCACAGCCCGCATACCTCTGTCCCCACTGATTCCGCAGGCCTTCCAGCTCTCCGCTGGCAATCCTGCGCACAGAAAGCTGCAAATGCGTACAGCTTCTGTCCCGGTGAAAGACCACTCCGTTTTCCGCCACATAAACACAGGTCACTGTTTCCTGTGCACCGGCAACGTCGTATCCGTTCCACAGTCTGACATAACAGTGGTTGCTCATACAAAAAGGCCGAAAGCCTGCAAGGGAAGTCAGTGGTTTTACCTGATATGTCAACGTAATATCCAGTTCATTACCCGTTTCCGACAATCCGCTCTGCCAAAGGCCCAGTCCGCTGCTTCCATGTACTAACGGCGAGCAGTCAAGATAGTCTTTACCCAGACTGTCCCGCAGTCTGTTTCCGATATAAAAATCCGTTATCAGATCCGGAATCCTGTCCTCCCCCTGTTCACAGCCGTACATGGCAGCCCTGCCGCCCACGTCCCAAAGCGCAAACTGGAGATTGTTATGCAGCCTTATCATTTCCACCGCATATCCAAGATTCAGGAGAAACAAAAGACATATGGGCAGCGCAATCGCCGCTTCCACCGTCATTCCTGCCGATAATTTTTTCAAGAACGGGGCACACAGGGAGGGCTTCTTTCGGGAAAATTTTTGCGGATCTTGGGCAGAATCCTTATTTTTGTCATAATTTACGAAAGAAGGTTTTTGTGATATTGTTTTCAGTTTCTTTATTTTGTTCCCGAAAGAAGCCATCCCTGTCTGCCCCGCCCTTTTTATATTAAGATTCTTACCGATATGCTCTTTTCCTGCGCAGTTCAAAGTGATACCCAAAGGAGCTGCTGGTCCTGATAAGGGCTTCTACCTCAGCATAGCAGGCATCCAGTCGAAAATAAGAATTGCCGGGAGTCTGACGTATATCTGCCTCCACTATGTTCATGGCCCGGACCGTCAGAGTATCCAGATCTGTCAGGGTCATCAAAATA
>CAZAMX010000255.1:0-800 GCA_964486095.1 uncultured Acetatifactor sp.
CATACAGCAGGGACCCCACGATCTGCTGGTGGCAGATGCGGATGGCAAGTACAGTCAGCTCTGGCATGCCCAGGCACAGTACTATAAAAATGATAATAGCAGTTCACAATCTGCCGTTTAAGCGAATATTACCGCGCTACTGCCTAAAGATCTGCTTTACAAAGTGATAGAGGCCGTTTTTCCAGACCGTAAAATCGTGGCCTCCGGGCATGGTGTAATAAAGATGCTCAATGCCGTTCCTGGTAAGAGTTTCCTCATAGTAGGCAGCAACCTTGTGAACCACATCATCCTGTTCTCCGTTACAGATCATAATTGATAAGGGAACAGGAGCGCCATTCTTTATCCTGAATTCTTCCTCGGAAAACTGTCCCGGATAGTTTAAGGCGGGGCAGGGAAGCAGTCCGGGAGCAGGGCTGAACGCGCCGATGTAGCCGAAGGTCTCCGGCAGGGTAAAGCCGATGAAAAGAGATTCTCTGCCTCCCATGGAAAGTCCTGCTACAGCGGTATTTTTCCGTCCGGCTTTTACGGAGTAATGTTCTTTTATGTAAGGCATTAAATCATTCTTAAGATCGTTGATGAAATTGTCAAAGGCAGCGATATTTTCCGGTGTAATGACCTCTTGCGGAACCCGGTCGTCGGCTGCGGCACGGACATTGGGAATGACGACAATCATTTTCGGAGCTTCTCCGGCTGCGGCAAGGTTACCGATGATTTCCGCAGGAGCGCCGTAAAGCCATTCCTTATGATCGCCGCCGATGCCGTGGAGCTGGCAGAGATTTTCCTCCCACAGCCGGTCCGCA
>CAZAMX010000255.1:810-4085 GCA_964486095.1 uncultured Acetatifactor sp.
GGTAAAGCACGGGGTAGGTCTCATTCTCCGTATAGTCAGGGGGCAGAATCAAGGTAAACAGCCGATCCGTTCCGGTGGTTTTGGACGGATAGGTAACGGTAGTTACATTCCAGGGGGTGAGAGACGGATTCTGCTGATCAAATCCGTCAGGGGTATGATAGTCAAACATAGCGGACACCTTCTTTCTGTTTTTTATAAAATAAAGATATTGTAAGACGGCAGAATTGTCAAGAATTTTGCAGTGGAATCTTTGGCCGGAAAATGATATACTGTAACAGTTCAGATAGGTCACTGAACTGTTATGATATACTTACCATAGTTGCAGCAGAGGGTATAGAGATGGAATTTTACAGCGAATTTAAAACCCGCGGAGCAGATTTCGGCGGCGGATTTACCAATGGCATGACAATGACAGGAAACAGCGCAGTAGTGAATTGCCGCAAAACATTTGAGGATGAGGATAGAACGGTTTTTGCGGGTGAAGGCGGCAGGATAGAATGCTTTCACATAAAAAGGGGAGATGTTACCGAATGCTGTTCAAAATATTATAATGGCGGTGACAGCGCAGTTACGCTGGAGATGCTGTCCTCCTATGCCTTGAAGAATATTCATGGAGATGTGATTCACAGGGCAGCCTCCTTTTGGAGCGCAGAGGGACGGCTGATCAGCCAGAGGCTTGTTGATATGAACATGGAGCCGGCATGGTGCGCCGCTTCTGTACGGGTTGAAAAATTCGGACAGCTTGGCTCTATGCCGGTGCGCAAATGGTTTCCCTTTATGGTGCTGGAAGACACGAAGACACACAGCTTTACAGGAATACAGCTATACTGTGCGTCAAGCTGGCAGATGGAGATCTTTCGCAGGGAGGAAGCACTGTCCCTGTGCGGCGGACTTGCGGATTATGATTTTGGGCACTGGTGCAAAACCATCGGCCCCGGGGAAGTCTTTACAACGCCTAAGGCTGTGATTGCCCAGGGAACGTCTCTGGAAGAGGTATGTGATAAGCTGGTAAAGGCGCAGCAGCCGCGGATTGCCGCTCCCGATAGGGACATGCCCGTGATTTTTAACGAATACTGCACAACCTGGGGGAACCCCACAGAGGAAAATCTTGAAAAAATAGCGAAGAGGCTGGAGGGCAGCGGCGTAAGGTATCTTGTGATAGACAGCGGCTGGTACAAGGAGGAAGGAAAGGACTGGAGCGGGACCATAGGAGACTGGAATATCAGCGAGGCCATCTTTCCGGAGGGGCTGAAAAAGGTTACGGATATGATCCGGTCTCACGGGCTGATTCCCGGGCTGTGGTTTGAAATGGAAAATACAGGCTGGGCCGCGAAAAGTTATCATGAGGAGCAGCATCTGCTTAAGCGCTTCGGTGTTCCAATCACGTCAGGCGGGCGCAGATTCTGGGACATGAGGGATCCGTGGGTTACGGAATATCTTACGGATAAGGTAATCGGTATCCTGAAGGAAAACGGCTTTGGCTATTTAAAGGTTGACTATAATGAAAGTATCGGCGTGGGCTGTGACGGAGCGGAAAGCCTGGGGGAGGGACTGCGTCAGGCAGTAGCCGCCTCTCAGGATTTTTTCAGAAAGCTCGCGGATGAAATACCGGAGCTTGTAATTGAGAATTGTGCCAGCGGCGGGCACAGGTTGGAGCCGTCCATGATGGAGCTTGCATCCATGGCCAGCTTTTCCGATGCCCATGAGTGCAAGTGTATTCCTGTTATTGCCGCAAATCTCCACAGGCTGATCCGGCCGGAGCAAAGTCAGATATGGGCCTTATTAAGAGCAGAAGATGATATTCATCGTATCCTTTACAGTCTGTGCGCGGGCTTTTTGGGACGGCTTTGCCTAAGCGGCGATATTTTCGGTGTTTCTGAAGAAAACTGGAACGAGACTCTTTCCGCCATCGCTTTCTACGACAGGATCAAAGAGATTATCCGCAGCGGCCGTACAGAGGTCATACGATGTACCGCAGAAAGCTATGGAAAGCCAAGGGGGTATCAGGCAGTGCTGCGGGAATATGAAAACCGATCTTTGCTGGTGGTTCATACCTTTGAAAACGGATCGAATCCCTGTATAGACGATTTATTGCAGGGCCGAAGAATAGTGGAAACCTGGGGAAGCGATTTGTCCGGGGATTTCAGGGCGAAGGCATTTTTGCTGGAAGAAGCATTTTAAGGATTGATAATGAATATTTAAGGGTATAATAATTTTACAGCTGTGTCAGTGACGGCTGGCAGAAAATCAGACAAAAAGACAGGAGTGAAAAATAGTATGAAGTATGTTTGTGAGGTCTGCGGATGGGAATATGATGAAGAGACCGGGTATCCGGAAGGCGGGATTGCCCCGGGGACGAAGTGGGAGGATGTGCCGGAGAGCTTTGTATGTCCGCTTTGCTTTGTAGGGAAGGAGCAGTTTGCCGAAGAATAGGTATAGGGAGGGAGATTTTTTATGGAATTGACAGAGCAGACGATTTTGCTTCAGGCGCCTAATCCCGCAGCAGCGGAAAACGGGCGGAAGCTGTCAAAAAAAGGAAGCTTCTCCGCCCTGTGCAGATCCCGGGATGATACTGTATACTGGGCCGAGTGCGCCGGGAGCGGGAAAACGCCTTATCGCGTGTCTATTGACTGGCTTAACCGGGACGCGCCCGTGTGCCGCTGTTCCTGTCCCAGCCGCCAGTTTCCCTGTAAGCACGCGCTGGGACTGATGTTCGAACAGCTGGCGGGGAAAAAATTTGCGGTGGCGGAGATTCCCCAGGACATTGCGGATAAACGGGCTCGTCAGGCTGCCAGGGCGGCAAAGAAGGAGTCAGGAGAAGAGCCAAAGGTCAAAAAGCCCAATACTGCCGGGCAGAAGAAAAAGCTGGCCAAACAGCTGGAGGGTCTTGACATGGCTGAAAAAATGGTCAATGACCTGCTTACCGCGGGCGTGGGTACCTTGTCAGGAAGCTCCGCCCAGGCTTATGATAAGCTGGCAAAGGATCTGGGCAGCAGCTATCTCACCGGCCTGCAGGCTGCTTTTACCCGCATGGCGCTGGAAGTCCGCAAAATTCAGCAGGACGCAGGGCAGTCGGATACGGCTTATACAGAGGCTCTGCGGATTCTGGTTTATTTACGTTCCGTGATCAATAAGTCACGAACATTTTTGGAGGCGAAGCTGGAAACCGATAACTTTTCCGCGGAGGATACCGTGCTGTTTGAGGCCTTGGGCGGCGTCTGGAAGCTGGAGGATCTTCATGCCGTGGGCGCCTTCCGGTAAAAGGTACGGCTGGT
>CAZAMX010000256.1:0-4084 GCA_964486095.1 uncultured Acetatifactor sp.
CCATATCGAAGAGGCGGCAGTGCACGGGCTGCCGGAGGAACAGCAGCGCTGGTATGCGGTCAAGCTGTTTGAGCGGGACGATAAGGTTTTGGCGCAGCTGAATCTGGACGGGGCAGTGCTTGCCCATATCGAGGCGGACATCAAGGCAGCGGAGAAAGAGATGGATGACGATGCGGAATCCATCATCACCAATGAGCGGTATATTTATATCGGCAGTATTATCAAGGGGTGCTTAAAGAAAAAATCCGCAGGAAAGCTGACGAAGTCCGATAAAATCGACAGGATTGTAACCAACCGTTTTCTGGGGCTGCCGATTTTTGCGGCAGTCATGTTTCTTGTGTATTACATAGCCATGGTGACGGTAGGCTCCGCTGCCACGGATTGGGCGAATGACGGCTTGTTTGGTGACGGATGGCATCTGTTTGGGATCGGTTCGGGGGCCTATGAAGAGGCAGCCGGGGAGTACGGCGATGCGGCGCTGATTGTGGATGGTTACAAAGCTTATGTGTAGGAAAACGCCGAGGCGCCGGCAGGTGATTTTCCTTACGAGGTGGCGGATGAGGAAACGCTGGAGGTGACGGTGGAGACGGCCTCTCTTGGGGATTACGAGAGTGCGCTTGCGGTGATGGAGCAGTACGGAGAGGAACCTGATCCGGCGGATTACGGGGTGTGGGTGCCCGGCATTCCGGTGCTTGTGGGGAGCGGGCTTGAGGCTGTGGGAGCTGCGGACTGGCTTGCAGGGCTGATTAATGACGGTATTGTGGCCGGAGTGGGCGCGGTTTTGGGATTTGTGCCGCAGATGCTTGTTTTGTTCCTGCTGCTTGCTTTTCTTGAGGCGTGCGGTTATATGGCGCGGATTGCTTTTGTGCTGGATCGAATTTTCCGTAAGTTCGGATTGTCGGGGAAGTCTTTTATCCCGATGCTGATCGGTACCGGCTGCGGCATTCCGGGGATCATGGCATCGAGGACGATTGAGAATGAGCGCGACCGCAGGATGACGATCATGACGACTACTTTTATTCCCTGCGGCGCGAAGGTGCCTTTTATTTCCATGGTTGCGGGAGCGATTTTCGGCGGCTCCGCCTGGGTGGCAACAAGCGCGTATTTCGTAGGGATGGCGGCGATTATTATTTCCGGTACTATGTTAAAGAAAACGAGGATGTTCTCCGGTGATCCGGTGCCGTTCGTCATGGAGCTGCCGGCTTATCATCTGCCGACGGCAGGCAATGTGCTGCGTTCCATGTGGGAACGGGGGTGGTCCTTTATTAAGAAGGCGGGTACGATTATTCTGCTTTCCACGATTGTGATCTGGTTTACGACTTATTTCGGGTTTACTGCGGAAGGGTTCAGGATGCTTGCCGAGGATGAGATGGATCAGTCGCTTCTTGCGGCCATCGGCGGCGGGATCGCATGGATTTTCACACCGCTGGGCTGGGGGAACTGGCAGGCGGCGGTGGCGTCCATCACGGGTCTTGTGGCAAAGGAAAATATCGTGGGAACGATGGGAATTCTTTATCCCGGGGGCTGGCCGGAGATCGGGGCGAACTTTACAATGGTAGCGGGGTATTCTTTCCTGGTGTTTAATCTTTTGTGTGCGCCTTGTTTTGCGGCCATCGGTGCAATCAAGCGGGAGATGAACAATGCAAAGTGGACGTGGTTTGCGATTGGTTATCAGTGCGGGCTGGCTTATGCGGTGGCACTGATGGTGAATCAGATTGGTTCTGCGTTTACGGGGAATCTGAATGTGATTGGTCTGCTGGCGGCCATAGTGATTCTTGGGGGCATGGTTTATATGTTGTGCAGGCCTTATAAAGAGGCGACGAAGCTGACTACGGGCATGAAGCTGAAAATGGCGAAATAGGAGCGTGACAGGAAGTTCGAAGGGCGCATGGCAGCATGTATACTGTGCCATGCGCCCTAAATGATGTTAGAATGTTAGAATTTACTAACTACCCAAAAAGGAGGGCTTATTTATTATGGTTAAGATCACAATGGGTATCGACGGAATGGCGTGCGGGATGTGTGAGGCGCATATCAATGAGGCGGTGCTTAAGAAGGTGGTAGCGGAGGCTGGGTATGATGTGACGAGTGTAAACTGCGAGCCATATGAGAAAAAGGGGTTATTTTCAAAGAGGTAAATAGAAAAAGGAGAACCAGGATGCTTATCAGTTTAAAAAATGCAGTAAAAAAATACGGCGGCGGAGAAACCTTAGTCTATGCGCTGGATCATGCCGAGCTTACACTTGACGCGGGAGAAATATGTGTGATCTTAGGTCCTTCCGGTTCAGGGAAAAGTACGCTCTTAAATATGCTGGGAGGTCTGGACACGCTGGATGAGGGGGAGCTTACGGTGGCAGGCAGGAAGGTAACGGGACTCTCGCAGGAGCAGCGCACAGATTACCGCAAGGAAGATGTGAGATGAGAGAGAAAATCCGTGCGGTTATGCGCTTTTCAGGCCCGCGGATGATATTCCATCATCCGGTGGCGGCAGTGCGCCATGTGCTTAAAACCAAGAAAGAGGAAAAAAGATTGGAGAAATGTAATGAAGCTTAAAAAGATTTTATATGTGATTTTAGGATGTATCGGGGTAGGGCCGGGAGCTTTAGGGGCGGTTTTTCCGCTTCTGCCCGCATTTTACGTTTCTGCTGCTGGAAGGGCTCGTTATGTATCTTGCGGAAGAAGATGTGAAAAAAATACTTTCCGTCATCAGCCGCAGATTCAGGCAGGCAGAGGTTATCATGGAAACCATGAACCCATGGGTCGTAAAAAACTTGAGGGAAAAATCCATTGAGGCGACAAAGGCAAAGTTTACCTGGGGCATACGGTCGGGAAAGGAACTGGAGCGTATCTCGCCGGAATACACATGGGTGCGTGACGTGAGCCTTGTGGAAGGAATGAAGGCTATCATGCCAGTATATCATTTGTTTGGGTGGATACCTGTGGTGAAAAATATTTCCAATAAACTGGTGGTGCTGAGAAAGGGAGAAGAATAGAGTCCTGCGTCCGGGCGGAAGGCTTATTCTGAGAGACATGGCGGCGAAAAGCAGGGTTATGATGTGGCTTTTAAACCATATTGAAATCCCGGTCTTAAACAAAGTCCTGCGCAAAGGGGACGTCCATGTTTATTCCAGGGAGGATATACAGCGGTTATGCGGCGTAAGCGGCATGAAGCTGGAATCCTATGAGATCCGGAAAGGCTTCCGGCTGCACTGTGTGGTGAGAAAGGAAGATTAAGACGAGAGTTTTTCTGATGCTGTTCGCAGCAGTCGCTTTTATTCAGGACAGGAAATATTGGGAAACGGCACCGGAGGCAGTTTCTTGTGGTATTGGCGGATGGGATACTGCTGACATTGTTTTAGAAAATTGTCAACAGAAGAGTAAATGTACTGAGTTTATGAATGGATCGGAAAGATGAAAGAAAGCAGCCATGTAACTGAGATTACTGCTGAGAAATCATAATTGGATGGATTTTAATAAAACAGAAACAGAATTTAAATGTTTGATTAACAATCAGCAGGTATTATGAGCCTATCAGTAAAAACAAATAAAAAAGGAGAGCAGTGACATGGCAAAATCTAAGCTAGTGGAAGTGAATGAGAAAATCGCAGAAGGAGTAGTCGGAGGTTACAAGAAGATCGAAGAAGGGGTGGTTCACGGCTACAAAAAAATCGAGGAAGGAGCAGTCAGCGGCTTCAATAAAATGGCCGATAAATTCGTGGACAATTTTCTGACGAAAGAGGGCGAGTCCGTAGAAGAAGCGAAGGCACGGCTGGCGGCGGAGAAGAAGGAGAGAGAAGCAAAGAGCACAGCAGAGAGGGAAGAAAGGGAACAGAAACACAAAGCATTGGTGGAAGAGAGCAGACAAAAGGCAGAAGCAGCCAGACTGGGAAAAACCTCCAAAGAGGCGGAAATCTCCAGTATGGAGATTGGAAGAAAGGTAGGGCTTGAATAATGAAAAAGAGTACGTTTGTAGCAATGATCTTAGGAACCATCGGAGGAATTCTGTTCGCACTGGGAATGTGTATGGCACTGATTCCGGAATGGAATGCGTTTCAGCCGGGAGTCATTATGGGAGTGATTGGGA
>CAZAMX010000257.1:0-4079 GCA_964486095.1 uncultured Acetatifactor sp.
ATCCGCTGAGCGTCAGAACCTTACCGCCGATAATAACTTCCGTATCCGTTTTGGACGACATGTGATCCTCCCCTTTTGTCTAAGACACGTTACTGAGGCCTATTATATAACAATATTGTCATGCAGGCAAGCAAAATCGTATCGGCTGTTGCCTGTCAAACCATCAATCCCAGATGCCGATACACCAGCTCCGTGACCACCCTGCCTCTGGGGGTGCGGTTGATAAAGCCGTTTTTAATCAAATAGGGTTCATATACATCCTCAATGGTGCCTGCATCCTCCCCAATGGCCGCCGCCAGGGTATCCAGCCCCACCGGACCGCCGTCAAACTTCTGAATGATCGTCAGCAGTATATTGCGGTCAATGTGATCCAGCCCCAGCTTGTCAACATCCATCAGGTCCAGGGCCGTTCTGGCCACTTCTTCCGTAATGACGCCGTCATATTTCACCTGGGCGAAATCCCGGACCCGCTTTAAGATCCGATTTGCCAGACGAGGTGTTCCCCGGCTCCTGCGGGCCATCTCCAGGGCGCCTCCCGGCTCAATTTCCACATTCAGTATTCTGGCGGAATGCAGGATGATAAGCTGCAGCTCTTCCACGGTGTAAAATTCCAGGTGATGAATCATACCAAACCGATCTCTTAAGGGAGCGGTAAGCAGGCCGGCTCTGGTGGTGGCTCCCACCAGGGTAAATTTGGGAAGCTCCAGACGGACGGAACGGGCCGTTTGACCCTTGCCGATCATAATATCGATGCAATAGTCTTCCATAGCGGGATACAGCACCTCTTCCACCTGGCGGTTCAGCCTGTGGATCTCGTCCACGAAAAGCAGATCCCCCTCTTCCAGACCGTTTAAAATTGCCGCTATTTCTCCGGGCTTTTCAATGGCAGGGCCGCTGGTTACCTTCAGGTGGACGCCCATCTCGTTGGCAATGATACCGGCTAAAGTAGTTTTGCCAAGTCCCGGAGGGCCGTAAAACAATACATGATCCAGGGAATCCCCCCGCTGCTTTGCCGCTTCGATATATATTTTCAGATTCTCCTTTACCTTCGCCTGGCCAATATAGTCATCCAATGTCTGCGGACGCAGCGAACCTTCTATTTTTATATCTTCTTCCGTTATATTTGTCTCGATGGTTCTTTTAACAGGCATGTGTCACTCCTCAAAACATCTTTTTCAGTGCGGCCTTTAAGATGGCGCCGGAATCCATATTTTCAATACCCTCAATGGAGTTTACGGCTCTGGCGCTTTCCGTCTGGCCGTAGCCCAGGGAAACAAGGGCCTCAATGGCTTCCTTCTTTTGCGGCGTATCTGCACACTGTGTACTATTTGCTCCGGCGGCGATCTCCCGGCCGATCAGCACGTCGTCTATGGAGATTTTGTCCTTTAAGTCAAGGATTACCCGCTGGGCTGTTTTCGCGCCGATACCCGGCGCCTTTGAAATGGCCTTGGCATCTCCCGACATAATGGCATAGCGGAGATCGTCTGCGTCCATCACTGACAAAATGGCAAGCCCGCCCTTGGGACCGATGCCGTTTACGGTAATCAGCTTCTTAAATATTTCCAGATCGCTTCTGGAAAGGAAGCCGTAAAGTAAAAAAGCGTCCTCCCTGACACAAGTATAGGTATAGAGCTTTACCGGCTCTCCCGTTCTCGGAAGCCGTGAGGCCGTATCTGCGGAAATTTTTACGTTTATGCCGATTCCGTTTACATCAATCACCGCGTTTTCCTCGGTAATGTCTTCCAAGATTCCGTTTACATAGGCTATCATACTGCATACTCCCGTATCCTCTCCTGTATACAACGTAAACAGGCGGATTTGTTGTCATTTTATGGCTGAATCCCTGCACTTCCGGCAGTCCGCTTCAACAGTCTGCCATAGACAACGGCAAAACAGACCAGATGCACAAGAAAGGTTAGTCCCCAGCTGATGGGGTAAGAAATATAAAGGCATTCCAGGCTGCGATGCTGCTGGAAAATCGTGTAAATCCATACCACCCGGAACAGACAGGCCCCTGTCAGCGATACGATCATGGGCATAATGGAATATCCCATTCCTCTTAAGCCACCCACCATCACATCCATCATGCCGCACAGACAATAGGGGATGCAGATATAGAACATGCGCAGAATACCGTAGCTTATGACCTCGCTGTCCGTGGAATAAAGCTTCAGCAGCGTTCCCGCAAAGGCATATGCGCCGCTGCCCATGACAAGTCCCACAACCGTGACAAAACCAAGGCAGATAAACAGCGCTTTGGCTACCCTTTTATATTTCATGGCACCATAGTTCTGCCCGCAGAAGCTGATGGCAGCCTGATGAAAGGCGTTCATGGCAGTATAAACAAAGCCCTCTAAATTACTTCCGGCAGTATTGCCTGCCATGGCAATCTTGCCGAAGCTGTTTACGGAGGACTGGATCAGCACGTTGGATATGGAGAAAAGAGCGCCCTGCAGCCCTGCCGGCACCCCGATCTGGATCATTTTGCCCAGCTTATCTCCTGCAATTTTTATTCCCTTAAGCTCCAGTCGATAGACACTGTCACTCTTAATCAGGCATCTTAATATCAGGAAAGCGGAAATTCCCTGAGAAATTACCGTAGCCGTGGCAACGCCCGCCACTCCCATCCGAAAAACAATGACAAAGAGCAGATTCAGAAGAACATTTACCACTCCGGCCGTCAGCAGATAGTAAAGAGGACGCCTGGTATCGCCTACGGCACGCAGTATTGCGGCTCCGAAATTATAAGCCATCATAAAAGGCATCCCGGCAAAATAAATCCGCATATAAAGAACGGAATGGGCAATCACGTCATCGGGAGTTCCCATGAGGGCAAGTGCCGGCCGAGAAATAAAAAGCCCTAAAAATATCAGGATCACACCGCCGATGACGGAAGTGGCCACAGCGGTCTGCACCATGCTCTTTAATTCTTCTGTCTGCCCGGCCCCGTAAAACCGTGCCACAAGCACATTGGCTCCCACAGAAAGCCCGATAAACAGATTTACCAGCAGATTTGTGAGAGAGCTTGTGGAGCCAACTGCCGCCAAAGCTTCATTCCCTGCAAAGCGCCCGGCCACCGCAATATCCGCCGCGTTAAACAAAAGCTGCAGGATGCCGGAAAGCATTAGGGGAAAATAAAACAACAAAATTTTTCCGGCCAGGGGCCCGTTACACATATCAATCTCATATTTCTTTTCGCCTGCCTGCGAATTCACTTTATTCATCTCCGATCTTTTATCTTACCGTTACGTTTTCCTCGAGCGAAAGCGTATCTTAAGCAGGAAGCAAAACCGTTTTCAGCTTTCCCGATTGATATAGTTAATCAGCCCCTCGGAGGCAATAATCTTCTGCATGAATTCCGGGAAAGCCTGCCCCTTGAAGGTAGTGCCCCTTGTCAGGTTGGTGATGATTCCGGTGTCAAAATTCACCTCCACCTCGTCTCCCGCTTCGATTCCCTTAGCGGCCTCGGGGCACTCTATAATGGGCAGCCCAATATTGATGGATTTGCGGTACAAAATTCTGGCGAAGGTCTCCGCAATGACGCAGCTGACTCCCGCAGCCTTGATGGCAATGGGGGCATGCTCACGAGATGAGCCGCAGCCGAAATTCTTTTCCGCTACGATGATGTCACCCTTTTGCACCTGTTTGATAAAGTTTTTGTCAATGTCCTCCATACAGTGAGTGGCAAGTTCCGCAGGGGCGGAAGAGTTCAGATACCTGGCCGGAATAATCACATCCGTATCCACATTATCACCATATTTAAAGACTGTTCCTTTCGCGTTATTCATAACAATCCTCCATATATTTCCTCATAATTTGCCGTTTTGGCGGCTTCTATCCCCGAAATTGATTCATTCCGGTGCAGAGATCACTCCCGCAATGGCACTGGCTGCCGCTACGGCAGGGCTTGCCAGGTAGATTTCGGATGTGACGTGCCCCATGCGGCCCACAAAGTTGCGGTTGGTGGTGGAGACACAGCGCTCTCCCTCGGCCAGAATTCCCATATAGCCGCCAAGGCAGGGTCCGCAGGTAGGAGTGCTGACAACAGCGCCTGCCTGAATAAATATTTTCAGGAGCCC
>CAZAMX010000258.1:0-4068 GCA_964486095.1 uncultured Acetatifactor sp.
GTTATATACGGTGTATGTAGTGTAAATAAACGGCTTCACACCGTATTCCTCTTCCAGGGCCTCAAGCAGTTCCCTGAGTCCGGAAACCACATATGCCTTTTCAGGCGGATTTTTCCGCTTGTCTCCATAAAACTCAATATCCACCACAGGCGGAAGGCTCCCGCTCAAATCTCCTACGGTTGCGATAAAATGCTCCGCCTGGGAAGCCGGGGTACTGTCAAATCTGAAAAAATGATAAGCTCCCGCATATAATCCCGCGGCTTTGGAACCCTCCCGGTTTTCTTCAAATCTCTCGTCCACAAGGCTGCTGCCTTCCGTGGCCTTAATAAACGCAAAATCAATACCCTGCTCCCTGAAATGCTCCCAGTCAATTTCTCCCTGATAATGGGAAACATCCACTCCCTTCACAGAGTATCCTCCCACAAGATACTGATTGATGTTAATCCGTTTCGTTGCCGTCAAAATCGCCAGCACACACAGCAACAGCAGTACGGTGAAAATCAGTCGGACAGCCTTTTGCTTCATGCTGTCGGAATGTTCCTTTTCCACGGATGATTTCCTCCTGCTCATTTAGGTCATGGACCGCTCTACCTATCATACCAAATATATTCATCGCTTACAATCACCTTTAACATCAAATATTTTCCGCGCAGGCCGTTACAGCCACAGGGCCTCGCTCAATGCCATCTGCGCTCTGATGTCTTCAACGCATACCAGCTTTACCAATAGCCAGGCCCGTTCCTCATCCGTCATCTCTGCCATATCTTCTGCCCGCCGGGAGATTAGCAGATTGCCGATGATATTGCCCAGACATTCTGTTTTATAGCTCGCCGCATCCACAGTCTCCTGCCATGCCTGCCGCTTTTTCTCAAGAGCGGCAAGCAGCTGCTCTTTGGTCGTTTCTCCGTCAATCACCGTTTTAATTTCATCCAATGAAAAGCCCATGGCCTTCAGCTCCAGCAAAGCATTCAGCTGTTGTACCTGGTCTGCGGAATAGTATCGGTATCCGTTGACTGCATCAACCTTCACCGGCTTTATAATACCTTTCTTCTCATATAAGCGTATTGCCTTTCTCGAAACCCCGAAAAATTCTGCAATTTCTCCGATCAACATTAGATTATCCTTCATAAGTCCCTTCCTGTTCGAATACATCATTTACTCTTTTCACGCAAACCGCGTTTGCCTTTATGTTGTTTACACTGTTAAGCAGCATCAGCATTCCTGCCAGAATGGATAGTCTGATCTGCAGACAGTACATTACCTCCGCAAGAGACATCATTCCCTTTAAAATCAGGCTATAGCCGCCAAGCAATAGCATGAAAAATCCGCCGCAGCCAAATAAGTGCAAAACAGTATTGCTGAGAGCCTTTCTCATATACATGCTCTGATTCATCTTCATCAGTCTGCGGCTGCTCTCGTCACATTTTTTCATCATCAGCTCCCCTGCGTCATAAAGCAGAATGGCTTCTGCTTCTGCAACCAGCGGTTCCATGACGGATGTGCTTTCCGCCATAGCCTTTTGTGCTTCCCCCTTTAATTTTGGCATACCTTTCAGCACAATCCGATAATTTATCAAAAGATGCGGAAGAATAAATACCCATGTCACGGCAAACAAAAGGCGGCTGCTTCTCAGCATCAGGAAGGAAGACAGCATCGTATTCATAACGGATACCACCGCATGAGGGATATTCAGCGGTCCGCTCATCATCGTATTGACCGCCTGTATGTCACTGTTTAATCTTGTGATCCATTCCGCGCCAAAACGTCCATCCACCTGCTTAAGGGGCAGGCTGATAATTCTTTGAAGCATCATTTTTTGAAGCCGGGCTTCCACTTTGGCGGAAAATGTCGCATAGAGGCTCCATACAGTACCATTATAAAAGAACAGGAGTGCACAAATCAAGCCGTATGTCACGCATACTGTCCACAGTCCGGCTCCGTCATTGGTTTCCAGACAAAGAAACACAGCCTTCAACAGGTTCGCCAGCATCCATGCCCTGAGCCCGTCAAAGGGAGACCTTAAGATCAGGAGAAAGACATATTTACGCTGAATTCCCATTCTTTTTATCAGCTTACGAAGTTCACCCACGGATCAGTTTCCCTCCTTCCAGGCGGTAAATGACATAACTGCCATCCAGAGTCTCCGGATGATGCGTAACATGAATTACCGTTTTGCCCTGCGTCAGCTTATCCAGCGCCTCCATAACGGACTGTCCGGTGCCCTGATCCAGGGCTGATGCCGGTTCGTCCAGCAATATTATGGACGCATCCTTGCAAAGCGCCCTGGCAATCTGAATTCGCTGGGCCTGCCCGCCGGATACCTGGTTTCCCCTTTCGCCCACATTGGTATCCAAACCATCGGGAAGGCTCTTAATCCAATCGGTGAGACTGGCACTTGCGCAGGCATTCCATACCCTTTCCTCCGATATATCATGTCCGCAGGTAATGTTATCCTTTATGGACAGCGGAAAAAGGCCGTTATGCTGCATTACCAGCGCTGCCTGTCTTCTGATTTTCTCCGGCAGGCTCTCTCCTGCTATAATTACTTTCCCGCAGTCCGGTTCATAAAGCCCGGCAAGTATTTTTAAAACCGTGCTTTTACCGCCCCCGCTGGGCCCAACGATGCCGACATGTTCACCGGGCTTTATCTTAAGGGAAAGATTTTTAAGCACTGTCACGTCACCGTAGGCAAAGGATATTTTATCCAAATAAACTGCGTATTGACACATATTTTCTCCCTTCTGAAGCATTTTTAACATGTTGCAATTATCTGGCATTTTTTGCATCAGGCAGCACCAGCCTTTTCTCAAGCCTGCCCACAGAAGCCTCAAACCGTCTGAAGCCGGCATAAACGCCCGGCATATTCTGCAGAAAGCCTGACACGTTACCTGACAGGTTAATGAACATATAGAAAATACCCAGGCTGATTTCGCCCTTTAACACCATGGCCCCGCCAAATCCCATTAACATCAGAAGGGGTACGAATGAAAGCACTCCGGAAAGTGACATCAGCCTGGCAGCAGCCCTCTCCCTCCTGACAGAAACCCCTTCCCATTGTGAAAGCGCCTGGTCCGCAGCAGTATTCATTAGCCTGTGGGCATGGTAAACCTGAATAAGCGGAAAAAGCTCCAGGAGGGTATCCGCCAGTCCATTGATTTGTTTCCTGCTTTTCTGACACTGCTCCGTAAGGTTTTTAATGAATTTGCCGGAATAAAAGCAATAAATAATAAGCGGCGCCACGGGAAGAATGGAAAGTAAAGCCAGCCTGGAATTCATACACAGCAGAAATACGGTTGTAACCGCAAAAGAAACAAATTGCTTCGTAAAGGAAAACAGATTTTCATTGAGATAAGCAGATACCTCCGTCAATTCATTTTGCATAGCCGACTGCTCTTCCCCCACATTCATCCTTGAAAGCGTCCCAATATCACTTTGTAAGTAAAATCTGCAATAGCCCATTCTCATTTCATGTGCAAAGGCTTCGCAGGTATAAGAGGCCAGGCAGGAGGACAGATATTCGGCAGCGGTATGAGAAAGGATAATAACAGCCGCTGCTGCCAGAGCTTTCAGCAGTAACGCCTTCGTGCCCCGGGAATCAAAAAGAGCTGCATTTCCCAGCCTGTCTATCGTACCCGCCAAAAAGCTGCTCCAAAATAGATTTAGAAATACCGATAATAATGTAAAAAACATGGCCGTAATAAAAAGGAATCTGTGCCGTCGAATCAGTTTTTTCAACAGTTTCAAAATAATTCTCCCCCATCCTCTCCCAAGAGCCTTCGCGGTAAATCATAAACAAGCCCCGGTCCTTATGCCAATAAAATAAACCCTGTCCCAGGGACAAGGTCAAGAAAAAACTGTCTTATTTTTTCTTCTCGTTCAGCCGATCAGCTGATCGGGTTGATGTCTGCCGGTTTTTAATTCCTCCGCTCAGGCAGCCTGTACAGCTCTCGGCCGGTTCAATCCTGGGGCTTCCGCAGATAAAAACGCTGCTCCGGATAATTCTCTGCAAAAAAGCACAGCTCGCCTTCCTCAAACCCCAGCTTCTTATAAAATGCCCTGGGGGCGGCG
>CAZAMX010000259.1:0-4043 GCA_964486095.1 uncultured Acetatifactor sp.
TGACCGCTATATCGGTCAGGGCTGTCCTGTATATATGATAGCGGAGATGTCGGCAAATCATGCGGGAAGCATAGAACGGGCGAAGGAGATCATTCATGCGGCAAAGGAGAGCGGGGCGGACTGTATTAAGATCCAGACGTACACTCCGGATACGCTGACAATAGACTGCAGCAACGAGTATTTTCAAGTGAAAAACGGTACCTGGGAGGGGGAAAATCTCTACGGCCTATACGGAAAAGGGTATATGCCCTGGGAATGGCAGGGAGTTTTGAAGGAAGAGGCGGACAAAGCAGGGATTGATTTCCTTTCCACACCCTTTGACATTACCTCCGTGGATTTTTTGGAGGATCTGGGCCTGAAGTTTTATAAAATTGCCTCCTTCGAGATGGTGGATCTGCCCCTGGTGGAGTATATTGCTTCTAAGGGAAAGCCGGTGATTATGTCTACCGGTATGGGAACGCTGGAAGAAATACGGGAGGCGGTGGAAGCGGTTTATAAGACAGGCAACCGTCAGCTGGCTTTGTTGAAATGCTCCAGTGCATATCCGGCTGATCCGGCGAAGATGAATCTGCGCACCATTCAGGATATGCAGGAGCGGTTTGGAATTCCCATAGGGCTGTCCGATCATTCCATGGGTTCTTTAAGCGCGGTTACTGCCGTTGGGCTGGGGGCAGGGATTATCGAGAAGCATTTCTGTCTCAGTCGTGAAATTGAAAATCCGGATGCCTCTTTTTCCATGACGCCGGAAGAATACAAAAGTATGGTGCAGGAAATCCGCAGGGCGGAGGCAGCGCTGGGCAGGCCATTTTACGGTGTTACCCCGGAGGAAGAAAGCAGCATGGTGTTCCGGCGGTCTGTCTTTGCGGTAAAGGATATTGCAAAGGGGGAGGAACTGACAGGAGAAAATACCCGCATTATCCGTCCCGGCTACGGCCTGAAGCCCAAATATCACAGAGATATTTTGGGATTGCACGCGGACAGGGAGTTAAAGAGAGGATCGCCCGTTTCCTTTGAGGCCCTTGAGAAGGGGGCAATTTTGTTTGCCACAAATAATGACAATACGGATGAGCTGTACCAATGGCTGAAGCAGAGAGAACAGGGGGTTTATAAGGTAGAAAACAAGCTGACGCCGGAAATGGTGGAACAGCTGGCCCCTTCTTTTATTATCAGCTTCAATTACAGGCATCTGATTCCGGAAGGGGTGCTGCGGCTGATGCCGGGCAGGATTATCAACCTGCATACCTCATTTCTGCCCTTTAACAGGGGATCGGCTCCTAATTTCTTCAGCTTTTGGGATAATACGCCGAAGGGTGTAACCATTCATCTGGTGGATCAGGGACTGGATACAGGAGATATTCTCTGCCAGCGTCAGCTCACGTTTGATGAGAGCAGGGAGACCTTTGCCAGTACCTATGACAAGCTTTTGGCGGCTATTCAGGAGCTGTTCCGGGAAAACTGGGAGAAAATAAAGACGGGGGAGCTGGCGCCCCGCAGGCAGGCGGGTGAGGGAACCTGCCACCGGCTTAAGGACTTGGAGGCAATCCGCGAAAAGCATGCTTTTGTGTGGGAGGATGTGATTGCCGACTTTAAAAAATCTTTGGGGGACAGCTATGATTTTCATTCGGGCCGATGCCAATGAGAGGGTTGGAACGGGACACGTTATGCGCTGTATGGCCATTGCGGATGCCTTAAAGCAGTGCGGGCAGCAGGTGTGCTTTCTGATCGCGGATGAGGCAGCAAGCTGTCTGCTGAAGAGCAGGAATCAGGAATATTTGGTTCTGCATACGGACTATACCGTCATGGAGGAAGAATTGCCGGCACTCCGGCAGCTGTTCCGGGAAAAGAAGCCGGATTTCTTTCTGGCGGACAGCTATTTTGCCACGCCGGCATATTTTCGGGAAGTACGAAAATATGTGCCGGTTGGGCTTTTGGATGATAAGGTACTGGCGGGATACCCGGTGGATTTGCTGATTAACTACAATATTTTTGCTTCATCCTCCCTTTACGGGGCCGCGGGGAAAACGGAGACCAGGTATCTGCTTGGGCCCGGGTATGTGCCCTTGAGAAAGGAATTTACGGGAGTGGATTATACGGTCAGGGAAAGAGCGGAAAAAGTATTGATTACCACCGGGGGCAGCGATAAATATAATTTGGGTGCAAAGCTGCTGGGAAGGGCTCTGGCAGGGACGAATACGGCGGATTTGCAGTATACGATAGTCAGTGGAGCATATAACGCTTATTACGGAGAACTGCAGGAGCTGGCCGGCCGCTATACAAACGTACGGGTCTGCAGTAATGTGGGCAATATGTGGGAGCTTATGCGCGAAAGTGATCTGGCGGTGTCTGCAGGCGGTTCCACCATGTATGAACTCAGTGCGGTTGGGGTACCCGTTATCTGCTTTTCCTTTGTGGACAACCAGGAGCGTATCGTGCGGGGGTTTGCAGAGAGGGAGCTTGTCTGTTTCGGGGGGGATTATCTGGTTCAGGGAGAAGCCATGACGGAGGAAATTGTATTTCACATGGAAAAGCTGGCGGCGGACTTTCAACTGCGAAAAAGCTATAGCCAAAAGCTGAAAAAGCTGGTGGACGGCCTTGGGGCAAGGCGTCTGGCCCAGGCGCTGACTGAAATGTGCAGGGCGGGGGATATGGGCGCCGGAGACGCAAAGGAAGGCGGCCCTCTTTTGGCAGAAGGGGAGGAAAAATGAGAAATCCCGAATCAGTACTGAAGGACATGAAAAACAAAATAAAGAAGGAATGGAAACTGGCCTTTGTGGCTGCTTTTGTGACAGGGCTGCTGATACACATGCCGGTAATGCTTTCGGATATTCCCAACCATGACGGGTTGAGCAGTATTTATTTTGACCAGAATATGATAACCTCCGGAAGGTGGTTTCTCACGGTTGCCTGCGGTTTTTCCTCTTATTTTACGATACCCTGGGTGATCGGTCTTTTGGGCCTTTTTTACTTAAGCCTGGCGGCGGCTGCGCTGACGGAGCTGCTGGAAATCAGGAAAAGCTGGGCCATTGTGGCGGTCAGCGGGCTGCTTACGGCATTTCCGGCCCTTGTCTCCACATTTGCCTATGTGTTTACCCTGGACGGATATATGCTGGCGCTGCTGCTGGCAGTACTGGCAGTACTTTTTACAAAGAAATACCGATATGGCTTTCTGCCGGGCGGGCTCTGTCTTGCTCTCAGTCTGGGTACCTACCAGAGTTATCTGGCAGTTGCCATGATGCTTTCCGTCTTTGCCATACTGATGCTGGCCATGGAGCAGACAGGGGTGAAGGAGAAGGTGAAAAGGGGACTGCGCTATTTATACATGGGGCTTTTGGGGGCGGTGCTTTATTATGTGATTCTGCAGGTGCTGCTGCAGCTCCAGGGCAAGGAGCTGGATTCCTATCAGGGGATTTCGGGGATGTCTTCCGGGCTTTCAGGCGGGATTTTGGGCAGGGCAGCCGGAATGTACAGAGATTTTGCCGGATTTTCCGTAAAGGGAAATGTATTGTTTAACAATGGAATTTCGGGAACGGCCTGGCTTTTGCTGATCTGCACGGCGCTGGCTGCAGGGGTCCTTCTGGCGGTAAAAAGAAAATGGTGGAAGAGTCCCTGGTTTTTTATTATAATGATAGCAGCGCTTTTGACGCTGCCCCTCGTGTGCAATATCATTCTGCTGGTATCTCCCGGGGTAACCTATCACCTTTTGATGCGTTATCAGTGGGTGCTTTTTCCGATCGGGATGATTGCCTTTATCCAAAAGTACGGCGGCGAGCTGCGTCAGGGGGCAGTTTTGGAATGGGCGGCCCTGGCGGCGGCTTTTGTGCTGGTGTTTTTTTACGGGGTCACGGACAATATCGGCTATTCCAATCTGCATAAAAGGTATGAGAAGACCTATGCTTACTGTATGCGGCTGCTGGACAGGATAGAGCAGACCCCCGGTTATTATCCGGGAATTCCCATCGCCATGATCGGCGTGGTGGGGGACGAACAGTTTCCGCCTACGGATATTACGCTGCCGGTGACCTCCGGTATGATCGGAATCAACG
>CAZAMX010000260.1:0-4030 GCA_964486095.1 uncultured Acetatifactor sp.
GCCTGACAATGATGCTACAAAAGGGCAGATTCGACTGGTTGGTCATTTGTTAAAAGTAGAAGAAGTTTAAGTCGAAGGAGGTGTTTGAAATGGAATTATCCAATTTGAGACCCGCTGAAGGTTCCAAGCATAACGATTTCAGAAGGGGCCGCGGACATGGCTCAGGAAACGGCAAGACTGCGGGAAAAGGACACAAGGGACAGAAGGCACGTTCCGGAGCACCCAGGATTGGTTTTGAAGGCGGACAGATGCCGCTGTACAGACGTATCCCCAAGAGAGGCTTTAAAAACAGGAACTCGAAGGAGATCGTGGCTATCAATGTGAGCGCTCTCGAGCGTTTTGAGGATGGCGCAACTGTAGATGTAAATACATTGATCGAGACCGGCATAGTTAAGAATCCCAGAGACGGTATCAAGATACTCGGCAACGGAGAACTTACCAAGAAGCTTAATGTCAGGGCAGGAGCATTCAGCGCATCTGCAAAGGAAAAGATTGAAGCCCTTGGTGGAACGGCAGAGGTGATGTAATGTTTACAACGCTGAAAAACGCATTTAAGATCAAGGACCTGAGAGGCAAGATTCTGTTTACCTTCGCCATGCTGATTGTGATCCGCATCGGTTCACAGCTGCCTGTGCCGGGGGTAAACGGCGAGGTCTTCCGGCAGTTCTTTGCTGAACAGTCTAACGGTGCGTTCGGTTTTTTTGATGCGATTACGGGCGGTTCTTTTCAGAGCATGTCGATCCTTGCTTTGAACATTACCCCTTATATCACATCCTCCATTATCATGCAGCTGCTTACCATTGCGATTCCCAAGCTGGAAGAAATGCAGCGTGACGGTGAGGACGGGAGGAAAAAAATAGTGGCTATCACCCGGTATGTCACTGTGGCGCTGGCGGTGATTCAGTCAACCGCCATGGCTATCGCATTTGGCAGGCAGGGCTACCTGACAAATTATAATGCGCTGAGTGTCATTTGTTCTGTAGCCACACTCACTGCCGGCAGTGCGTTCCTGATGTGGGTAGGCGAGAGAATTACGGAGAAGGGGATCGGAAACGGTATCTCTATTGTCCTGGTGATCAATATTATCTCCAGGCTCCCGGAGGATCTGAAAGCATTGTTTGATCAGTTTGTGGCCGGTAAGATTGAGACGGCGCCTGCAACCGCAATTCTTGCCGCTGTGATCATCATTGCCATTATCGTGGCCATGGTGGTTATGGTTATCATTTTAAATGACGGTACCCGTAAGATTCCCGTGCAGTATGCAAATAAGGTGCAGGGAAGAAAGATGGTTGGCGGGAATACCTCCAATATTCCACTGAAGGTGAACACCGCAGGCGTTATTCCGGTGATCTTTGCACAATCGCTGCTGCAGCTTCCCATCATTATTTCGTCTTTTGCGGGATATAAAGGGACAGGCGTGTGGAGTGAAATTCTGAAATACCTGAATTCAACTTACTGGTGCGATCCGAAGCAGATCAAGTATTCCGTCGGATTGCTGGTGTATATTGCGCTGATTATTTTCTTCGCGTATTTTTATACATCTATCACCTTTAACCCGTTGATGGTTGCCGATAATATGAAGAAGCAGGGCGGCTTTATCCCCGGCATCAGACCCGGGAAGCCCACCAGCGATTATCTGAACAGGGTATTGAACTATATTGTGTTTATCGGCGCGATCGGCCTGACTATTGTTGCAGTGCTTCCTTATTTCTTCAGCGGTGTGTTTAAGGCCAATGTGTCCTTTGGCGGCACCAGTCTGATCATTATTGTCAGCGTTGTGCTGGAGACCATGAAACAGGTAGAGTCCCAGATGCTTGTCCGCAATTACAAGGGATTTTTGGAGAAGTAAGTAAAAGTCGCGCAGGATAAGCCTGCGCGATTTTTTGAATGGATGTTGCAAATTTTTCAGTAAATCGTTAGAATTGAATTAAGCAGATTGCGCGCGTCGCAGCGCGGAGGGGAGTAAAAATGAAGATAATAATGTTAGGCGCGCCTGGCGCAGGGAAAGGCACCCAGGCAAAAATGATCGCGGAAAAGTATGGTATACCCCATGTGTCCACGGGCGATATTTTCCGTGCAAATATTAAGAACGGCACGGAGCTTGGAATGGAAGCAAAAAAATATATGGATCAGGGGCTTCTGGTTCCGGATGAGCTGACGGTAAAGATCCTGTTGGATCGGGTGGCTCAGGAGGACTGTGCAAAGGGCTATGTTCTGGACGGATTTCCCAGGACCATTCCCCAGGCGGAAGTACTGGATGAGGCTTTAAACAAGCTTGGCGAGAAGATTGATTACGCCATCAATGTAGATGTACCCGATGAAAACATTATCAGGAGAATGTCAGGCAGACGTGCCTGCTTAAAGTGCGGGGCAACCTACCACATTGAACATATTCCTCCGAAGAAGGAAGGAGTTTGCGATACCTGCGGCAGCGAGCTGGTGCTTCGGGATGATGACAAGCCGGAGACAGTCCAGAACCGCCTGAAGGTATATCATGACCAGACTCAGCCGCTGATTGATTTTTATACGGCAAAGGGTGTACTGAAGACCGTGGACGGCACCGTGGACATGAAGGATGTATTCGCGGCTATTACAGGGATATTGGGGTAAGAGCCATGGCTATCATTATTAAAAATGAACAGCAGATAGACCTGATCCGGGAATCCTGCAGGCGGCTGGCGCTTGTACATAAGGAACTGGAAGAGTTTATCAAGCCAGGAATATCCACAAAGGAGATAGACATTTTGGGAGACCGGCTGATCCGTAAGCTGGAGGGAATCCCTAATTTTCTTCATTATAACGGTTATCCGGCAAGCATCTGTGTATCGGTCAATGATCAGGTGGTACATGGTATTCCCAGTAAACATCGTATTTTGCAGGAGGGTGACATCGTCAGCCTGGATGCCGGCATGATCTATAAGGGCTATCACTCGGATGCCGCAAGAACTCATGGGGTGGGAAAGATCAGCCCTGAGGCGAGGCAGCTGATAGAGGTGACGAAGGAGAGCTTTTTTGCAGGAATAAAAGAGGCTAAGGCCGGAAATCATCTGTATAGTATTTCCAATGCCATAGCGGCTTATGTAAAGCCTTACGGTTATGGCATAGTCCGGGATCTGGTGGGCCATGGCGTGGGAACGAAGCTCCATGAGGACCCGCAGATACCAAACTTTGCCCAGATTAAGAGAGGGCCAAGGCTTCGTCCGGGAATGACGCTGGCCGTGGAACCCATGATTAATATGGGAAGGGCGGATGTGGAATGGCTGGACGATGACTGGACAGTGGTAACGGAGGACGGATCCCTGTCCGCTCACTATGAAAATACCATTCTGATTACAGAAGAAGGCGAACCGGAGATATTAACACTCTATTAAAACGAACAGGAAAGTTAAGTATGACGGGACAATTTGCAGTTTCCGGCGCCGGCCATGACAAGGGTGTTCTGTATGTGGTGGTGGCAGAGGAAAGAGATTTCGTATATTTATCGGAAGGCAGATTAAGAAAGCCGGACAGACCCAAAAAGAAGCGTAAAAAGCATATTCAGCCCATTAACAGAGAAGTGGATAAAGGGTTGAAGGCCAGGCTTTTGGCGGGGGAGACAGTCAGACCGGAAGAGATCAGATACGCCATAAAGCAGTTTGAGAGTGAGAGAGCAAATAAAGCAGCAGAATAATGGAGGAAATCTATGTCAAAGAGTGATGTAATCGAAATTGAAGGAACGGTTGTGGAAAAGCTGCCAAACACCATGTTTCAGGTAGAGCTGGAGAACGGACATCGTGTGCTGGCCCATATCAGCGGCAAGCTGCGCCAGAACTTCATCCGCATCCTGCCCGGCGATAAGGTAACGCTGGAACTGTCACCTTATGACCTGAGCAAGGGACGTATTATCTGGAGAGACAAATAACAGTTCATAGTGAAATTGTTACGAAAAACACAAAAATGGGGGTTGTCAACAGGCAACCCCTATGTTATAATAGGAAACGGTCTTTTTTGAAAGGAGGGTTTGAGATGAAGGTTAGATCATCAGTAAAAC
>CAZAMX010000261.1:0-2073 GCA_964486095.1 uncultured Acetatifactor sp.
TAAATTACCAAGTATACATTTTCTTCGCCAAATGAACAATATTAGCATATCCTTCATCCATACAAAGTCATTCCGCTTATGGCAGTACATCTTATAAAAGAAAACGTCGAAAAAAGCTGACAGATTTCCGGACATCATGATATAATAACCATATTCAGGGCAGGAGACGGCCGAATGGCCATCAGGATCGTAAATGCGCAGCATTTATGATATAATTTCCGCCCTGCATTACCGCAGGCAAAAGGAGAATTACAATGAAGCAGCATTCAGGGAACTATCGGTTTCATTTATACAATAAAAATATTCTGACCGTTCTGGGACGTTTCCCAGAGGGACGTGCCGACGGTCATGCCCTCAGCTTTTTTCTGGACGGGCAATGCCTCACTTATGAGCAAAAAAATACAAATACCGACGGCCCGGAGCTTCTCCTTCTGGTAACCCTTCCCGATCACTGGGAAACAGGAAAAAAGTTGTCAATTACGGACAGCTTTGAGGGCGGAAACTGTCTTGTGTCCACAATTTCCATAGCCGCCCTGCGCAAGGACATGCAGCGCCTGTTCTATAATATCGAAGGAAGCCGGATTGCCGACGGCAGTGTGCAGATTCATGGCTGGGTCATGGGCAGCGATGCCGTGGATATTCAGGTGCTGGACAAAAAGGGCACTCCCATTGACAGCAGTATTACCCGTTCCTACCGCCAGGATGTAATATACGAATATGACAACATGTCCCTCTGGAGCAATTGGGAGGACCGCGACAGCAATGACACTGACAGCGACGCCGATGCGTCCGGACACGACAGCCGCCGGAATTCGGCACCCGACGCCGTTGAGGCAGGCTTCCAGATCAAATTTTCCGCGGATGCCGCAAAGTCCTTTCAGATTCGCTTTACCTCCGGAGGAAAGAGTACCTCCTTCAAATCCTCCGTGGCAAAGGTGGGCAGACAAACCGCCCGACTGAGCATCTGGAAAAGAGCTTTTGCTTATTTGAACCGGGAGGGCTGGGGCAATACCATAAAGCGTATCCTGCATCAGCTGTCAAGAACCAATACCCGCACGGATTACCCTTCTTGGTATAAAAGGCATCAGCCCTCCAAAAGGGAACTGGACCGCCAGCGCAGGGAAATATTTCCGGATCCTGTTACTTTCAGCATCGTAATCCCTCTGTATCGTACAAAGGAGGCTTACCTGAATGAGCTGTTGGAATCCGTTCTTGCCCAGACCTATCCTTATTGGGAACTTTGTCTGGCTGACGGCGGCGGCAGTGAATACTCTTTGGAGGATACGGTCAAACGCCTGGTAGGCTGGGAAAAGCGAATAAAATATCAACTGTTGCCAAAAAATGCGGGAATTGCCGAAAACACCAATGCCGCTATTCGAATGGCCACAGGGGATTATGTGGCCCTGGCGGATCATGACGACCTGCTTGCTCCCAATGCCCTCTATGAATGCGCCAAGACATTGCGGCGCCATAAGGGTGCAGAGGTGCTGTACACGGACGAGGATAAGGTGGACATGTCCGGAAAAACTCATTTTGAACCTAATTTTAAACCGGACTTCAATCCGGACTATTTGCGCAGCCAAAATTACATCTGCCACATGTTTGTGGTAAAAAGAAGCCATTTGGAACAAGTGGGGCTTCTGCGACAGGAATTTGACGGGGCGCAGGATTATGATTTCATCCTGCGCTGCTGTGAACAGGCAAATGAAATATATCATATTCCAAAGATATTGTACCACTGGCGCTGTCACATGGACTCCACTGCATCCAATCCGGAGAGCAAGCTGTACGCCTTTGAAGCCGGCCGTCTGGCTCTTGAGGCCCATTATAAGCGCCTGGGAATCCCTGCCACAGTGGAAAATGCCAGTTATCTTGGAATGTATCATACAACCTACCACTGGGACAGAACGCCTCTGGTTTCCATTATGATCCCCAACAAGGATCATGTGGCAGATTTGAAAAAATGCCTGGATTCCATTGACCAAAAATCCTCCTACCGCAATTACGAGTTTATTATCATTGAAAACAACAGTACGGAGGAAGAAACCTTCCGCTATTATGAAGAAATTCAAA
>CAZAMX010000261.1:2097-3991 GCA_964486095.1 uncultured Acetatifactor sp.
TTATCAGGGCGGTTTCAACTTCTCCCGCATCAACAATTTCGGGGAACAGTATGCAAAGGGGGAATATCTTCTTTTGCTGAACAATGATACGGAAATGATTGACGGAAACTGCCTTCAGGAAATGCTCAATTATTGCATGAGGGAGGATGTAGGTATCGTGGGCGCCAGACTTTGGTACGAGGACGATACCATCCAGCACGCCGGTGTAATCATCGGACTGGGCGGTGTTGCCGGACATACCTTTGTGGGCGCCGGACGTGGTGATGCCGGATACCAGAAGCGCCTTCTCTGCGCCCAAAACTATTCCGCCGTCACAGCTGCCTGCCTTATGGTCAAACATGAGCTGTACAAAGAGGTAGGCGGCCTGACGGAAGAATTCGCAGTGGCCTTTAACGACATTGACTTCTGTCTCAAAGTCCGCGAGCTGGGAAAGCTGGTGGTCTACAACCCTTACGCAGAGCTTCATCACTATGAGTCCAAGTCCAGGGGCTATGAGGATACTCCCGAAAAGATCCGGCGTTTCCAGAGCGAAATCGAAAAGTTCCAGAAGCGTTGGGCGGAGATTCTAAAAAAGGGCGACCCCTGCTATAATCCGAACCTGACTCTGGACCGCTCAGACTTTTCCCTGAACCCGTAGAATTATCTCGTGGATTTTATATCATTTGTTATTTATTCTCATAGCAAACGCTGCCCATCGAACAATGATCCGAACACGCCCGCACAGGCCCCTAAGTCGGCAGGCTGACCGCACACCTTATAAAAGCTTCTTTACGGAGTCGGACATCTCTTTTGCAATGTCCATTGGTAAAAACTCAATCTTCATCCTGATGAAAAGTCTGTCCTCCCCGCTCCGGGGCAGCTTGTCTAAAAGGATACTGATGATCGGGTCATCTGTCGGAAATATAATGGTAGACGGCTTGGCAATTCTGCCATTTAGTAACAGATGTTTTTTATCTAAAGGAATCTCTTCCTCATTAAAGGTGAGCTTTTCCATTTTTACCGCACAGCTGTGGAACGCAGGATCAATGCGGATCATTTGTACCTCCTGATCCACTGAAAGCTCCAGTTCAGCGGTATTTTCATCCACGTATACCCCGGATAACAGCCGAGATTCTTCTTCGCGAAAACCCTCGCCTCTGTCCTCATAAATCTGAATGCGCCTTAAGTTCTGGGCCTGCCGGTACTTCTCCATATAGTCCCGGAGCCCGTACACCTTATTGCCGATGGCCTCCCTGATCAAAGCAAGAACCATTCGCTTTCCGCTCACATAGTCTTGGAAGTTTCTCTCCTGTTGTCTGAATTCTTCTGCCTCGGCTTCGTTAATCTGCAGCTCATTCAATATCGAATCAAGATTTAACTTATTTCGCTTCTCATCTTCCAAGAGATAACAGTAAACTGCCCGAAACGCCAGCTCTCTGGTGTCCACCTGTCTGCCGAAGGTCCACTCATAGTCGATCAGTGTCCATCTGTCGCCGTCAACGAGGATGTTGGAAAAAATCGGGTCATAATCCGCCACGGGATATTCACTGTTATGGCCAATCCGTTCCAAATACTCTTGAAACAGCTTTTGAAAGCCTTCATTGTCCTCTTCCTCCAGGCATCTGTCCATCAGCTCGGAAAGAGGTGTGCCATGAACAAACTCAAACTGTATAAAGGGCAGTTCCTCGTCTTCCACAAGCCGGCAGCGATTGATCTCCAGCCTTCCCTCGCGGTATCGTTCCTCCAGCTTCCGGCGGGCTGCCTCCATCTCCCGGATATGGTCGGCGGCCTCCGGATTCATGGGAAACTTCCGCACGCTTAAGCCCGCCTCCGAAGGTCCCCCGATCTCTGTGCGGATAGCATATTCCGGCGCCCTGTCATTGGAATACTTTACATATCTTTTTTCAAAGCCTTT
>CAZAMX010000262.1:0-3988 GCA_964486095.1 uncultured Acetatifactor sp.
CATTGTCAAAAGCCTCAATCCTGGGCGCTGGCAGGCTTGAAAAAGAAAATGTTTGAGAATCCGATTGTCTGTCTTGCGGTTGGCGCGTTTTTCGCTGTTTTGGCGCTGCTTGGGCGTAACTTTGCGGATATGGATTATGTGACCACTCCGATTATCATCGGAATTTTTGCCGCAGGTGTGGTTGCTGCGCTGGGTACGCTTCTTTGGAATATTATCAAGATTCAGAGCAAGGTAAAAAAGACAACTTTAAGCCTGCAGAAGCGTTTGCCGGTGATTCAATGGGAAGCTGTCCGGCATCTTCTGAATGAGGCCAATTAAAACGGAAATAAGTGAAAAAATATAGGTCTGCAGCTTATAAAAGCTGCAGACCTATATTTTCGGCTTCTTTCATAACTTCCTCTGGCCAAAGGGAGCATTGCACCTCACCGATTTGGGCTTTTCGCATGAAAAACATACAGATACGGGACTGGCCGATGCCGCCGCCAATAGTGTAGGGAAGTTCGCCGTTTAACACCGCTTTGTGGAAGGGGAGCTCGGCGCGTTCGGGGCAGCCTGCTTTCTTCAGCTGTTCCCGGAGAGCCTTTTCGTCTACCCGGATTCCCATGCTGGACAGCTCCAGGGCAATGTCCAGAACGGGATAATAGACGATGATGTCCGCGTTCAGTGACCAGTCGTCGTAATCCGGCGCCCGTCCGTCGTGGGGTTCACCGTTCTCCAGCACATCTCCGATCTGCATGATGCAGACCGCACCCTTTGCCTTGGCAATATAATATTCCCGGTCCTTCGGCGTGTAATCCGGAAACATTTCCTCCAGCTCGGAGGTAGTGATAAAGAAAATGTCGTGAGGAAGGATCTCTTCTATGTAATCGTAATGAATGGACATGTATTTCTCGGTCTTGCGCAACACCTTGTATACGGTGCGAACGGTATCCTGCAGGGTTTCAAGGCAGCGCTCTTCTTTGGAGATAATCTTCTCCCAGTCCCATTGATCCACATAAATGGAGTGGATATTGTCAGTCTCTTCATCCCTGCGGATGGCGCTCATATCCGTGTAAAGTCCTTCACCCTGGGCAAAGCCGTATTTTTTCAGGGCGTAGCGCTTCCACTTGGCCAGGGACTGAACGATTTCACCTTCCCTGTTGTCCTGACATTTGATGTCGAAGGTGACGGGCCGCTCCACACCGTTTAAGTTATCGTTTAAGCCTGACTCCGGAGCCACAAAAAGCGGAGCGGATACGCGCAGCAGGTGGAGCCTCTCCGCCAGCAGCGTTTGAAAGAAGTCCTTTACCATCTTAATGGCAATCTGGGTATCATACAGATTCAGCTCGGACTTGTAATTTTGGGGAAGTGAAAAATTTTTCATAAACGTACCATCTTTCTATTTAGAATATTCCTTCTGTAGTATACGCACACCACGTATCATTTTGCAACTACTTTTTACACGTTATCCATCCAAAAATCTTCCATGCTGCCGCAGAATCCCGGTTCTTCGCAAAAATGCTGATAAATATCCCGGACCTCATCTTCGGACTTGACATCCTCGTAGAAGGTGACGCCGGACAGATAGCCTTCAAAGGATGGCTGAAAGGGATCGCCGCCTAAAAGAATCTGCCGGCAGGCCGACAGGGATGGCGCGTCTGTGCGGAAGCCGGCTTTCCTGCCGTTTATATAGGATTTGCCGATTTCCGTAAAATGGTCATAGGTGACACATATAAATGTCCAGGTATCCTGCGGAAGCTGCCGGGCAAGAGCGTCATGGAAGCCGTTTATATCCGCATCCTCGCTGATTCTGAAAATGCTGTATCCGCCTGTTACGAAGGGCGAAAAGGTGCAGAAGCCCCCCTGATAGCGGACATAGAAGATACTGGTCCAGCTGATTTGCTTCAGAGGCTTCAGCCACATGCAGATAGTATAGGAGGATTCAGACAGGATAGACGCCGGCAGTTCCACAACATTTTCCCGAAAGCCTCCGCCGGGGAAAAGAAGAGCACCCCATTTATTGCTGATCCCCCTGGAAAACGTAATGTTCTGGCCGATAACATGGCCTGTGTGTTTTCCGTCGGCGGAAGTAAGGTTATTTAAAAAAGAAAATTCTACTTTTTCATTGCCTTGAGCAATTTTATCCTCTACATATCTATAATAGGAAGAAAGGGGAAGCGGACCGGAATAATAGTTCCCGCTGATGGCGTTGCAGCCGCAGCCGCTTAAGAACCGGGCATCCTCCTTGGTATTTACGCCCTCCGCAATTATGGACATCTTTAATTCCCGCCCCATGGACAGCAAAATCTTAATAATTTGACGGCCTCTGCTGGATTCCAGCGCGCTGTGCAGATATTGCGGGTCAAATATAATAGAATCATATGGAAGCTTATCCCAGTAAACCAGGCTTTTGAAAGTGGAACCAACTCCGATGATAGAGATTCCGAAGCCCATTCCCTTCAGCTCTTTTAGGGTTTCTACCATGGCGTCGCTTCCGCGGTCAAAAGAATTTTCGTCTATCTCTAAATCCAATTCGCAAGGCTCCACTCCCTTTTCCCTGGAAAGAGCCGTAATCATTTGGGAAAATTCGCCGTCCAACAGCTGCAGTCTGGAAATTCTAAGTCCGATTTTTCCGTTCAGCCCTGTGGCAGAGTGGTATTTTTGCAGGTGCTCCAGAGCATTTTGCAGTACCCATTTGAAAAGCTGGCGTATCAATCCGTTTTTTTCAAAAAGAGGCAGAAAGTCCTCTTGCTGTCTGGTGACGCCGCCCGGCATATTCCAATAAAGCTTAATCTGGGACAATTTCAGCTTTGAGGTCTGAGCGCTGATCACCGGGAGATAACGAATTTCAAATTCACCGTTTCCCAGCGCCGTATCCTGGCGTTTCTGCATTTCTATTTCGGAAAAGACCTGCTGGGAAATGTCGCTAAAAACAACGTAGCGGCCTTTTCCGTGATTTTTGGCGGAATACATTGCCGTATCGCATTTTAAAAGCACATCATCCAATATCCCGTTGACAGTCTCATGATACAAAATGCCGATGCTGGCCGACACGGCAACGGATATATGAGAAAAACCTTCTTTTTTCGTGATGCGGTGGATAATGTCATCGGCCACGGAGCAAAGATATTCTCTTGTCTGTTCTCCCTGAAAGAAAAGAACAAATTCATCTCCGCCCAGTCTGAAAATGTAGGCGTCCGGTGCGCAGCCGTTCAGGATCAGCGCCACCGCCTTTAACAGGAAATCACCCTCGTTGTGACCGTAGACGTCATTGACGTTCTTAAAATTATCAATATCCATAAACATGAAATGGACGACGTTTCCGATGGGTATATTTCGGTAAAGCGTGTACAACTCCCTGCGTGTATAAAGCCCTGTCAGATCATCGCGCGTTTCTTCCTTCATGCCGTAATCCCCGTTCCCTGCTTCTTTCCATGGCAAAAAATGATGGTAATTAACAGTTTGGTTTTCTACTAATAATTATAGCTGAAATTGGAAAAAGGTCAATGATGAAAAACGGGTTGACAAGATACGAACATATGTGCTATCCTAATACAGAACAAATGTTTGCACTTTACGTATGCGAAATGAGGGGAAAACGGGAGAGTTGAGTGGGCGATGAAAGACTTGATCAGCAAAAGCAAAACGTTATTTGAGCCGGCAGTATCAAATATGCCGACAGCATTAATCAAATCAGATGCGCAGGAAATGTCTCTTATGGACAAGCTGGGGATTCTGGCGGATGCGGCCAAATATGACGTAGCCTGTACCTCCAGCGGCGTGGACCGCAAGGGCACGGGAGACAGTATCGGCAACTGCGTAGCGGCAGGTATTTGTCATAGCTTCAGCAGTGACGGCAGGTGCATCTCCCTGCTGAAGATATTACTTACCAATCAGTGTATTTATGACTGTAAATACTGCCAGAACCGCTGCTCTAACGATATTCCCCGGGCTGCCTTCACCCCTGAAGAAATCTGTACTCTGACCATGGAATTTAATCGGCGGAATT
>CAZAMX010000263.1:0-3986 GCA_964486095.1 uncultured Acetatifactor sp.
AGGCGGTGCCCGATTTTGCAGGCTGCATTCCGGAGGAACATGTAATATAAGTCCTGTAAACGGTATAAAATCGCTGTTTACAGGATTTTTTATGATAAAGCGGAGAGGATTGTACACAAGAAACGGTTGAACTTTAGCCGGGGAATGTGTATACTGAAAAGTGGTTTTGTATGCGCAGACCGGTTTGGGGTTCCCAAGGACCGGATCGAAAGAAAGGCAGGGAAATTAAGGATGAAAATAAACAGTGTATGTGTGCAGGGCGGCTATACGCCGGGAAACGGGGAGCCTCGTCAAATTCCTATTATTCAGAGTACTACCTTTAAGTACGATACCAGCGAGGATATGGGAAAGCTGTTTGATCTGGAGGCAAGCGGCTACTTTTATACAAGGCTTCAGAATCCCACAAACGATCATGTGGCGGCGAAGATAGCGGCGCTGGAGGGCGGCACCGCCGCCATGCTGACCAGCAGCGGCCAGGCGGCAAATTTTTACGCTCTGTTTAATATCTGCAGCTGCGGGGATCATATTGTAGCGTCAAGCACCATCTACGGTGGTACCTTTAACCTGATTTCTGTCACCATGAAGAAAATGGGAATAGATGTTACCTTTGTGAGTCCGGATGCAACGGATGAAGAGCTGGATGCTGCCTTTCAGGACAATACAAAGGCAATGTTCGGAGAAACCATAGCCAACCCGGCATTAACGGTGTTGGATATTGAAAGATTTGCCAAACGCGCTCATGCCCATGGTGTGCCTCTGATTATCGATAATACCTTTGCAACCCCCGTAAACTGCAGGCCCTTTGAGTGGGGAGCGGATATTGTGACCCATTCCACCACAAAATATATGGATGGCCACGGGGCGGCAGTGGGCGGCGCCATTGTGGACAGCGGAAGATTTGACTGGATGGCTCATGCGGACAAGTATCCGGGCCTGTGTACTCCGGACGAAAGCTATCATGGAATCACCTATGCTTTAAAATTCGGGAAAGAAGGGGCATTTATTACCAAGTGTACCGCACAACTGATGAGGGATTTTGGTTCCATCCAGAGTCCTCAGAATGCGTTTATTTTAAATCTGGGCCTGGAGAGTCTGCATGTGCGTATGAAGCGGCATTGTGAAAATGCTCAGGCGGTGGCGGAATTCCTGGCGGGGCATGACAAGGTTGCCTATGTAAATTACTGCGGTCTGCCGGGGGACAAATATTATGAACTGGCCAGAAAGTACCTGCCAAACGGAAGCTGCGGAGTAGTATCCTTCGGCCTGAAAGGGGGAAGGGAGGAAGCCAGCGTCTTTATGAAGAGTTTAAAAATGGCGGCGATAGAGACCCATGTGGCGGATGCCAGGACCTGCTGCTTAAATCCGGCCTCCAGCACCCATCGGCAGATGACGGATGAGCAGCTGCGGGAGGCGGGAGTCCCTGCGGAGCTGATTCGCATCAGCTGCGGTATTGAGGATAAGGAAGACCTGATCGCGGATATTGCACAGGCTCTTGAACCGGTATGAAGGTGTAAAAAAGTATGGACTGTAAAGAGTTTGAAAAGCTGATACCGGATTTTATTAAAAACAGGCTGGATTACTCATCCATGAAGCGGTTCAGTGAGCATATGGAGCGGTGCGCCAACTGCAAGGAAGAGCTGATCATTCAGTTCCTGGTGACGGAAGGCGTTCAGAGGCTGGAGGACGGAAGAGCCTTTGATCTGCAAAAGGAAATGGACCAGAGGATTAGCAGGATAAAAAGAAAGATAAGGCTCCATGGTAATATGATAAGGCTGGGGATTGCCATGGAAATTGCAGCAGTGGGCATTTTGGCCGGAATCGCTGCCTTGATATGGCTATAAGGTAAGGAGCTTGGTATGGGTGAATGTGGAAAACTTGTTCTGATAGACGGGCACAGTATTTTAAACAGGGCATTTTACGGGCTTCCTGAGCTGACCAACGCTCAGGGACTGCACACAAATGCAGTGTATGGTTTTTTGAACATCATGTTCAGGATTCTGGAGGAAGAGAAGCCGGATTACCTGGCGGTCGCTTTTGACGTACATGCCCCTACTTTCCGCCATGAAATGTATGAAGCCTATAAGGGCACAAGAAAACCCATGCCGGAGGAGCTGCGGGAGCAGGTGCCGGTGATGAAGGATGTGCTGAAGGCTATGGGCGTGGTCATCATGGAGCGCCCCGGACTTGAGGCGGACGATATACTGGGTACTCTGGCGAAAAAGGCACAGAGTACAGGTATGGAAGTGACGCTGGTATCCGGGGACAGGGATCTTCTGCAGGTAGCGGATGAGCACATCAAGATCCGAATTCCCAAGACAAAGATGGGGCGGACGGAGATTGAGGACTATTATCCTGCGGATGTGGAACGGGTTTACGGTGTGACGCCGCTGCAGTTTATTGATTTAAAGGCGTTGATGGGGGATACTGCGGACAATATTCCCGGCGTACCCAAGGTGGGACAGAAGACAGCGGCCGAGCTGATGGGGCAGTATGGTTCATTGGCAGCAATTTATGCCCATGTGGAGGAAATTGCAAAAAAGAGCATCAGAGAGTCCCTGAAGGAGCATAAGGACCTGGCGGATTTAAGCAAAGTCCTGGCTACCATTAAAATTGACAGTGATGTGGAGCTGGATTATGAGGCGGCAAAAGCGGAGGGCTATTATACGGCTGAGGCTTATCAGATGTTTAAGCAGCTGGAATTTAAAAATATGCTGAATCGTTTTGACGCGAAGGAAACGGGAGAGGAAGCAAGGGAACTGACCAAATCCTTTGTGCAGCTGCAGACTCTTACAGAGCTTTTGCAGCAGATGGAAGGAATACAGGATCATCAGGAGACAGGTTTATTTCTGGCGGTGGAAGAGGGGAATATCCTGGGCGTGGCAGTGAGCAGCCGTGAGGGGAAGACTTATTTCCTGGCGGTACCGGAGCAGGAAGGCCGGCAGCTGTCCCTGTTTGAAGAGCCTTCCGAAAATAGCGGAATAGACAAAGAAAAGCTTGCAGAGGCCCTGGAAAAGCTCTCCCGCAGAGTCAGGGTATCCACCTTTGACATTAAGGGGCAGTACCGCTACCTGGCACAGGATACCACGGAGAGATATTTTGATATTCTGATCGGGGCATATTTGCTTTATCCCTTAAAGAGCGATTATGATGTGGAGAGTATTGCCTCGGAGCATCTCGGATTGATGATCCCCGGCAGGGCAGAGCTTTTCGGCAAGCTGAAGCTGAAGGAAGCCATGCGGCAGCAGGCGGACAAATTTGCGGAATACTGCTGTTACGGGGCTTATGTGTCGCTAAAGGCATCAGGTGTTCTGGAAGAAAAGCTGCGGGATGCGGGCATGAGTAAGCTGATGCGGGAGATTGAGATGCCGCTGTCCCTGGTGCTGTATGACATGGAGCGGGAAGGCGTGGAGGTGCGCAGGGAAGAGCTGAAGGCTTACGGAGACGCGTTGGTCACAAGGATCCGGGAGCTGGAAAAGTCCATTCACACTCAGGCAGGCGTGGAGTTTAATATCAATTCCCCGAAACAGCTGGGCGAGGTGCTGTTTGAGACCATGAAGCTTCCGGGCGGAAAGAAGACAAGGACGGGATACTCCACGGCGGCGGACGTACTGGAGAAGCTGGCGGAGGAATACACCATCGTCAAGGACATTCTGGAATACAGAACCCTGACAAAGCTGAAATCCACCTACGCCGACGGGCTGGCGGTATATATCGGAGAGGATAACCGAATTCATACCAACTTTAACCAGACGATTACGGCTACGGGGCGGATCAGTTCCACGGAGCCCAATCTGCAGAATATTCCCATGCGCATGGAGCTGGGCAGGCGGATCCGCAAGGTATTTGTACCAAAGGCGGGGTGTGTATTCATTGATGCGGATTATTCCCAGATCGAGCTGCGGGTGTTGGCGCATCTGTCGGGGGTTGAGCAGCTGATTGAGGCGTACCGCATGGAGCAGGATATTCACAGAATCACTGCGGCCAAG
>CAZAMX010000264.1:0-3970 GCA_964486095.1 uncultured Acetatifactor sp.
TTTTGGATATAGGGGCCTTCATGGACAGAAATCTGGACCCGGCGGCTTTGGACAGGATGGGGCGGATTCTGGACTTTTTTCGGGAAAACGGTTATGATATGATCTTAAGGGTGGCATACGACCATCAGGGAAAGGCCGTGGAAAGGGAGCCTTATTTCTGGGACCAGGTAAAGGCGCACATGAGCCAGATTGGGGAACTGCTGAGAACTAAGGGGGAAGGCGTTTTTGTATATCAGGGGCTGCTTGTGGGCAACTGGGGAGAAATGCACACTACCCGGTTTCAGGATGAGAAAAAACGGAAAGAGCTTTGGCGGATCCTGCGGGAATATCTGCCCGCGGGGACTTATGCCGCGGTGCGGCGTCCTGTGTACTGGCGCCAGCTGAATGAGGAACAGGCGGACAGAATATGCGGCGGACAGGTATTAAGCCTGTTTGACGACGCCATGTTTGCTTCCGGAAATCATCTGGGCACCTTTGGCACCTTGACCCGTGAAAACGGCTGGGGAGAAGCATGGAACCGGGAAGAAGAGCTTACATTTGAGGAAGAGCTTTGCAAGACGGTGCCAAACGGGGGAGAGGCTGTTTTCGGGGAAGAGATGCGGGAGCAGCTGACGCCGGAGCTGGTGGAGAATATCTTGCGCAGAATGCACGTCACTTATTTGAATAAGGTATATGATGCAGGGATACTGGATCTCTGGAAACAGTGGAAATATGAGGGGGCGGAGGAATGGAAGGGAAAAAGCCTGTATGATTATATCGGTGCGCATTTGGGCTACCGCCTTGTAATCAGGGATGTGAAGCTTCAAGTTTTGCGTACAGGTGGTGGAAGGCTGGAGATTACCGTGGAGAATACAGGATTTGCCTCGCTTTATCAGGAGACGGAATTCTGGCTGCAGGGCCAGGAGCAGGAAACGTCTTTCGATTCCGGGGAAATGAAGCAGGATAAGCCGCAGGACGGTCTGCAGTGGCTTTTGCAGGCGGAGGGAAGGAATCAGGGAGCGGTCTGGGGCAGTAAGGAAATCAGAATTTTATCCTGCAAGATACCGCTTATGTCCCTGGAACTTTGGATATGGGGAAAAAGAAAGGCAGACGGAAGATGCGTCCGTTTTGCCAACGGCTGTGACGGAAGCGGAAGAACGAGGATCGGGGAACTGTCAAGGACTCGTTGATCATTTTCCGCTCAGATGAAAGATTTCGGGGAGCGTTAAGCAGGGAGGCTGGTGGAAAAGGTTTGGTTACTTGGTATTGGGCAGCGGAATATATAAAGGTGCTGGCGGGATATATCTTTTTGATGTTTATCTGGCCCCTTTTTATGCTGCGCAAATATCTCAGGGGCCGTTCCACTGTGTTTTGTTTTTCCTTCTGTATCACCTTTCAGCCTGTGCTGGTCAATACGGCGGTGCTTTTGCTGGGGCTCGTTCATTTGTTAAATCCCTGGGTGTTTCGCGGGTTGTTTTATATTCCCTTTTTGCTTGAGGTATGGAAATGGCTGGGCTGGGGGAAAAAGGAAGGGCGCAAGCTAAAGCATCTGCTGAACGGAACTTATGGGATCAAGCTGTTTTGCCACAACGGTCTGTGTGGCGCTGGCAGGAGAATCCGGGGCTTTTTTCGCATGGTCAGGGCCAGACTTCATACTCACTGGTGGGAATACGGGTTGTTGTCCGTGGTTATTATCTACGGAATGATTTATTTTTCCTGGGGAGCCTTTCAGGATTATTCTTATGGCTTTGGTGATATGTATACGCACCATTCCTGGATTTACGGCCTGATTCAGGGGCAGATTTTTTCCGCCGGGGTATATCCTGAGGGGGTCCATTGCTTTATCTACGGACTGCATGTTCTGTTTGGCATCCGCGTCTACAGCTGTATCCTGTTTTTGCAGCCTGTACATGTGGCGGTATTCCTGCTGTCGGTATACATTCTGCTGAAAGAGGTATTCCATTGGAAATATACGCCTATATTTACGCTGGCGGCATTCCTTACCATAGATGTAGTATGTATAGATGCGGTTTACAGTATGTCTAGGCTGCAGTGGATGCTGCCGCAGGAATTTGGCCTGTATACGCCCTTTTTATGTGCGGCTTTCCTGATACGGTATCTTGGCTCCGAAAAAAAAATGGCCTTTCGGGGAAAACTTACCAAAGGATACTGGGATGAAAATCTTTTGGTATTTGCCCTTTCCCTGTCAGCTTCCCTGGCCATTCACTTTTATCCTACGATCATGGCATTTTTCCTGTGTCTGGCTTTTGTGCCCCTGCATGTGAGAAAGATATTTTCCGGCAAACGGTTTGTGCCGCTGGTGACGGCGGCAGTAGCGGGTATTGTGGTGGCGGTGCTGCCCATGGGCGGAGCGCTGGCATCGGGGATCGAATTTCAGGGCTCCATTGGCTGGGCCATGAGCGTCATCGACGGGACGGAAGGACAGCCACAGGAAACACCGGAGCCGACAGCGGCACCGGAAGAGGTGGAAGCTCCATCCGGTGAGGGGGCGGCAGCAGGTTCTTTGGAGCAGGGGGGACAGCAGGAAGGGGCGCCGGGACAGAAGGAAGAAGCAGCCCCGCAGAAGCCCAGGGAACCGCTGGCTGACAGAGTAAAGCGTATTATGGTGAGGATCGGGGCCGCCTTGCAGAATAAGGCCCTTGCCATGTACAAAGCCGGATATGTGACCCTGTACAGGCAGGAGCGTGCCGCCTGGATTATAGGAGCCACGGCGCTGGCGTTTGCCATCTGGCTGCTCGTGAGGTTTATTCTTACTTTGGCGGGATTTTTGTACAAAAAAAAGAAAATCAGGCGTGATGGCTTCGACGGGTATTTTTCCATTACCCTGGCCTCCATGATTTTTATGGGCATGTACTGCGCAAACAGTATCGGGCTGCCCTCCCTGATTGCAGGCTCCAGGCTTTGTACCACGATCCAGATGCTGATTCTGGCTATGATGATGGTGCCCTTTGATTTGATATTTACCCTGCTGCGTCTGATGATCTGCGAAGGGGCATTAAAGGTGGTATCGGCCTTTGTGACGGCAGGAATTTATGTAGGTACCATACTGACCGGAAATTTTCATGGATTTTTGTATTATGAGCTGACCCGGTTTAACGGCGCGGTGCTTTGTACGGATTCCATTATCAGTACGCTGCCGCCGTACAGCTATACGATTGTATCCCCGGTTGACGAGCTGTATCAGATGATACAGTACGGATGGCATGAAGAGCTGCTTAATTTTGTGAACGAGAGTCAGACGGAGGAATATCGTGTACCGGCGGAGCATTTGTTCATATTCGTGGAGAAGACTCCCATAGAATATGCACAGAGCCATTTCTTTACGGGGCCGGAGTGGCTGGCCTGTGAACGGTATCCGGCTTATTACAATTCTTATGTAAGCCAGTGTCCGGACATTACCACGTCCAGGCTGCTGGGGGAAGAGGAAATGACCGGAACAAGGTACCAGTTTGAGCTGAAAGCCAGCGTCTACTCCATTTTAGGGGTACGGACCCTGGTGGAATCCCTGGCATATAAATGGTGCCAGAAATTTGCGGCGCTGTACCCGGGGGAGCTGCAGACCTATTACGAGGACGAACATTTTATCTGCTATTACATTAAGCAGAATCCCCAAAGCCTTTATCAGCTGGGCATTCTGTATCAAAGTGAGGAAGAGTGAGGTGAAAGAAACGCAGGAGCAGAAGAAAACGAAACATAAATTATCGGCTGTCATTGTGGGGATGATAATTGCTTGTCAGACGCTGCTTTTGAGCGCGGCAGGATGGATGCTGTATAAACGGGCCGATGAAGCCGTAAGCCTGTCTGACCGGATTCAGGCGCTTACCGGGGAGATTTCGTCGATGTCCGGTGATTATTCGACGCTGGAAGAAAAGCAGGGGGCGCTTGCCGATAAATTTTCCGTTATTTCCGGACAGTTTTCCGAGCTTTGGCAGAGGTATCTGTCAGCCAGAGGACATGGCGCGGGAACAGT
>CAZAMX010000265.1:0-3964 GCA_964486095.1 uncultured Acetatifactor sp.
CCGAAGGAATCACCTGCATCAGCGGCGGCTCATAATATTTCTCATCAATATTGCTTTCCTCCAGGCCCTCTGTCAGATGCCCCGGATGATCCCTGTTTTCCGGCCGCAGGCTCATTCCCATGGCCAGACGGAGCCTTTCCCTGACAATGGCCCGATCCCGATAAACGCTCTCCCAATACTGTGATTTCTCATAATCAACTATCTTGTAAGGCAGCGCTTCCATATCGTCCTTCAGATTGCCGGAAGTATACGCCAGCTTTGCCACTTCCTTAAATACCCTTCTCCTGCGCTGCCGCACCGGAGTGTCAATTCCCCTCATATCGCTCATAATTTATCCCTTTTACGCTTCCTCGTCTTCACCGCCTTGCTCCGGCCGGCCCATTAGCCCCCATCTTCGCCAGCTTGGCCGCTTGGTCCAGCCGACCAGGCGGCCCTTTAGTTTTCCCCCATCTTTGCCAGCTTGGCCGCCTGGTCGGCGGCAATGCAGGCATCCAGGATTTCCTGAATGTCACCGTCCATTACCTTATCCAGCTTATAGATCGTCAGGCCGATGCGGTGATCCGTAACTCGCCCCTGCGGGAAATTATAGGTCCGTATCTTCTCCGAGCGGTCCCCCGTGCCGATCTGACTCTTGCGCAGCTCCGCCTCCGCATCATGCCTCTGCTGCTGTTCTATGTCATAGAGCTTCGCCTTCAGCAGGGCAAATGCCTTGGCCTTGTTCTGTATCTGGGATTTCTCTGTCTGACTGTACACCACGATGCCGGATGGATAGTGGGTCAGGCGTACCGCCGAATCCGTGGTATTGACGCACTGCCCGCCGTTGCCGGATGCCCGCATCACATCAATGCGGATGTCCTTGTCGTCTATCACAATATCAATATCCTCGTCCACCTCCGGCATCACCGCCACGCTGATGGTGGAGGTATGGATACGGCCGCCGCTCTCCGTCTCCGGCACCCGCTGTACCCGATGTACGCCGCTCTCGTACTTCATCCGGGAATACGCCCCCTGGCCGGTGATCATGAACTGTACCTCCTTCATGCCGCCGATGCCGATCTCGTCGGCGTTCAGGGTCTCCACCTTCCATCTCTGACTTTCTGCATAATGAACATACATGCGGTAAATTTCCGCCGCAAACAAAGCGGCCTCATCACCGCCTGCGCCTGCCCGGATCTCTACGATCACATTCTTGTCGTCATTGGGGTCCTTAGGCAAAAGCAAGATCTTCAGCTCCTGCTCCAGCTCTTCCACACGCTTCCTGCTGTCGCTTAAGGTCTCCTTGATCATGCTCCGCATTTCTTCATCGCTTTCTCCCTCCAGCATTTCCAGAGAGTCGGCAATATCCTGTTTACACTTTTTGTACTCCGCATAGGCATTCACAATGGGGGTCAGATCACTCTGCTCCTTCATCAGCTTTCGGAAACGTTCCTGATTATTAGCCACCGTAGGCTCATGAAGCTCCCCTAAAATCTCTTCAAAACGGATCAACAGATCCTCCAGCTTATCAAACATATTATTCACCACCAAATCCCAGCGTCCCGCACACCACTCTGTCCAGACCGCCGTAATCCCTGACCAGCATTACTCCGAGAAAGCCCGCCTGCTCCATCAGACGTCTCACTGCCTCCCCCTGGTCATATCCTGTCTCAAAAATAAGCGTTCCGCCCTTTCGAAGATACCGGGGGCACTCCGCCAATATTCTCCGATAAAACAAAAGGCCGTCCTCACTGCCATCCAGCGCCAGATGCGGCTCATAATCCCGCACCTCCGGCATCAGCGTGTCAATAACATCACTCTGTATATATGGCGGATTTGAAACAATCATGTCAAACATTCCTTCTACGTTTTCAAACAGATCCCCCTGTACAAAGCTGACATGTCTCTCCTCGGACCATTCCACAGACTCCCGCCTCTCTCCATAAGTCTGCAGTGCCCTGTCTCCTAACAGCTTCCGGGCATTTCTTTCCGCCACCTGCAGGGCTTCCTCTGAAATATCCGCTCCTACCCCTTCACAATCGTTGGAATAATGCAGCAGACTGATCAGAATACAGCCGGAGCCCGTACACATATCCAGAATCCGCATACCGTCATGAAGATTCTGCAAGGCTTCTTCCACTAAAATTTCCGTATCCTGCCTGGGAATCAGTACATGTTCGTTCACGCAAAAATTCAGCCCCATAAAATCCTGCACACCGGTAAGATGCTGCAGCGGAATACGCCGGGAGCGCTTCTCCACCAACTCCCTGTACCTGTCCTCCTGCTCCTTCGTCACATCTATTTCGCCGTGGGCCAGCAGCGTATTCCGGTCGGTACCGCAGATAAATTCCAACAACAGCCGCGCATCCGTGCCGGCCTCCGGAACAGAGGCGGCCGTCAGGGCTGCTTTCCCCGCCTCGTAAATTTCTCTGTATTTCACCCCCGAACCTCCTGTTCCTGAGGCGCCTCTCCGTCCTCCATCCAGGTTTCATCCACCTCATAGCCAAAATTATCATAGAGAAAGGCTTTCCAGTCAAACACCGCTTCCACCGCCGCGATAGCCACCTCCGCCATCTCCCTGTCAGGCTCCTTGGTGGTCATTCTCTGAATCCACATTCCCGGCATGGAAAGAATCCGCACAATAATATTATTGCTGCGGCCTGCCAGCCGGATCAGCTCGTATGAAATCCCCGCCACCACCGGCATCAGCAAAATACGGATGAAAACCCGCTGCACCGGATTATCCACCCTGATAAAAAAGAACAGAATAATACTGATAAACAATACAAAGAAAATAAAGCTGGTACCGCATCTTCTGTGCAGCCTGGAGCTTCTCATAACATTATGCACCGTCAATGGACGGCCTTTCTCAATACAGTTGATACACTTATGCTCCGCCCCATGGTAGCGATACAGTCTCCGAATGTCCTTCATAAAGCTGATGCCCCAGACATAAAGAATAAAAACCGCAATGCGGATTCCGCCTTCTATAATAGCCATCAACGACTCATTGCGCACAAACCCTCTGAAAAGAGATGCCAGGTAGTACGGCAGTACAATAAAAAGTCCCACCGCCAGAGCTATGGACAGGATCGTTACCAACGTATTTGCCAGCTTCCGTCCGCCTCCACTCTGCTTTTCCTGCTCGTCCCCCGTCTCGTCACAGACGGCGGCTGAATAATTTAAGCACTTCATTCCCAGCACCAGAGAATCTATAAAGTTAAAAACACCCCGAATAAAGGGAATATCCTTGATCTTGTTACCATGAAGCAGTCCCTGATAATTTTCCAGCTCCACTGCGATCTCCCCGTTGGGTTTCCGCACGGCCACCGCATATTTTTCCTGGTTCTTCATCATAATGCCTTCCAGCACAGCCTGCCCGCCAATACCGGAATAGCATCTCTTTTTCCTCTTTGCCATAATCGTCCTCATGCCGCCTTTTTCGGCTCAAACTTTATTCTATAACATTGGGGAAGCCGGCCGCTCCGGGCACCGGCTCCATGAACAGAAAAGGTTGAGATACCAAGCACCTCAACCTTTTTTGCGATTCTTATTTTACGCCGTATTTCTTGTTGAACTTCTCGATTCGTCCATCGGCTCTTGCAGTCTTCTGCTGGCCGGTGTAGAATGAATGGCACTTGGAGCAAACTTCTACGTGGATCTCCGGCTTCGTGGAGCCGGTCACAAAAGTATTGCCGCAGTTGCAGGTTACAGTTGCCTGATAGTACTGGGGATGGATTCCTTCCTTCATCTTCTCTCACCTCTCTATATAATTGCATGCTATTCTTCGTTCTCATCCGCACTGCCTATGGAACCACAAACAGCGGTATTATTGTAGCACAAGGTTTGTACACTTGCAAGACCCAATTTCAAAAATTGTCTATATTATAATTTATCTATATAAACTTATTCTTCTTAACCATCTGCACAAACTCGAAATTGCTCTTGGTCCTCGCAAACATATCCAGTATCCTGTCCGTGGCCTCAT
>CAZAMX010000266.1:0-3756 GCA_964486095.1 uncultured Acetatifactor sp.
GATCTGGATGTGCTGCTGGAGCTGTGCGACAGAATTCTGGTGCTGTGCGGCGGCAGAGTCAGCGGGATTCTGGACGGAAGAAAAGCAGCAAAGGAAGAGGTAGGTTTATTAATGACAGGAAGCGGAGCCGGTGCAGTTAATATAAATGGAGGGCGCAAATTTGAGTAACACACAAGTCAAGGAACCGCTGATACGGGTGGTAAAGCGTGATCAGGCAGCTATGAGGCAGAAGATAACGGCCCGTGCCGGAGCAATCCTGCTTGCTCTGGTGCTGGATGCTCTGTTTATCTTTTTTGTCACGGGTTTAAACCCTTTTTCCGTGTACGGCGTTATGTTTCAGGGAACCTTCGGGACGAAGATCCGCTTTTCCTGGGCTGTACGGGATCTGGTTTCTCTGCTCTGCATAGGGATCGCTCTGGCACCGGCGTTTAAAATGAGGTTTTGGAACGTGGGAGCCGAAGGACAGGTACTTATGGGGGGCCTGATGACGGCACTGATCATGGTATATTGGGGAAACAAGCTGCCCCTGCCGGTGCTTTTTTTGGTGATGCTGTTTACAAGCATTGCCGTGGGGGCAGTCTGGGGGCTGATTCCTGCATTTTTTAAGGCAAAGTGGAAGACCAACGAAACGCTGTTTACCCTGATGATGAACTATGTGGCCACCAGCTTTGTGGCATGTGCCGTGAACATCATGCGGGGGCAGGCTTCCAGCCTGGGCAAGCTGAACATGGGAAACCATGCGAGATGGTTCCCCATGGTATTCGGGCAGCGTTATTATATCAACATTATTGTAGTGATCCTGCTGACCTTTGCCATGTATTTTTATTTAAAGTATACAAAGCAGGGCTATGAGATCAGTGTGGTTGGTGAGTCCGAGAATACGGCGCGTTATGCGGGGATCAACGTGACAAAGGTGATCCTGCGGACCATGGCCATTTCCGGAGCCATCAGCGGTCTCTGCGGATTTCTTATTGTCTGCGGCCGAGATCAGACCATTTCCACCACTACCGCAGGCGGCAACGGATTTACGGCTATTATTGTGGCATGGCTGGCGAAGTTCAACACCTTCTATATGGCATTGATTGCCTTTTTGCTGGTATTTCTGCAAAAAGGGGCAGCGGAGATCGCGTCGGCATACAGTTTAAATGATTATGCCGCATCCATCATCACGGGTATTATACTGTTCTGCATCCTGGGAAGCGAATTTTTTATTAACTATAAAGTAATCTTCCGCAGGGAAAGGAGTAAAAAAGCATGAGCAATCTGATAGCATGGATTATCAGGGCAATTCCCTTCGGAACAATTATCATGTATGGGGCCATGGGGGAAATTTTGACTGAAAAATCAGGAAACTTGAATCTGGGCGTCCCCGGCATCATGTATCTGGGCGGTTTTGCGGGCTTTGCCAGCGCGTTTTATTATGAGAACAATGCGGCTTCCCCCAACGCCTTCATATGTGTGCTGCTGTCCTTTGTATGCTGTGTGGCCGCATCCATGCTGGGAGGACTGATTTACAGCTTTTTGACCATTACTCTGCGGGCAAATCAGAATGTTACCGGTCTTGCCCTGACCACCTTCGGCATGGGTATCGCCAACTTCTTCGGTGTGTTCATTTTAAACGGAAAGAGCTATACTGCCGCGCCCCTGGCAAACAGTGCTTATGCCTGCAAGATTCCCTTTCTGTCCGCACTGGGAGTCATAGGGCAGACAGTATTCGGATACGGGTTCCTGGTTTATGCGGCTGTTATTCTGGCAGTGGTTCTGCATATTTTTTTAAACAGGACCAGGGCGGGATTGAATTTGAGAGCGGTTGGCGAAAATCCTGCAACCGCAGACGCAGCGGGGATCAGCGTCACGAAGTATAAGTATCTGGCAACCTGTATCGGGGCAGGCATTTCCGGAATTGGCGGAATGTATTATGTTTTGGATTACAATTCCGGTATCTGGGCCACAACAGGGCAGATCGAGGCTCTGGGCTGGCTTGCGGTAGCCCTTGTTATATTTACCACCTGGCGGCCTTTAAATGCTATCTGGGGGGCCTATCTGTTTGGCGTGCTTTACTGGCTTTATCAGTTTTTGCCAAGCCTCCTGGGATTTACCGTACCAAGCTATGTGACGGACCTGATTCAGATGGTACCCTATGTTGTCACTATCGTGGTGTTGATTGTAAGCAGTCTTCACAGGAAAAAAGAAAACCAGCCCCCTGCACATCTGGGACTGGCATACTTTAGAGAAGAACGTTAAGAATCAGTATTTCCACACTCATCAAATCGTTCATACGGCCGCTTTTTACGGCTTCTTCCGCCTCTACGCACTGACGCACTGCGTTTCGCAGGGTGGAAGTTTTAAACCGTGCCGCCTGATTCACGTATTTTTGCGCGATGAAGGGCGGCACTCCTATTTTGGAGCCAATGGAGCGGTTGTCATGGCCTTTGGATTTCAGTTCCTTTGTCTGCAGCAGCATATTGCACTGCCTGGCGATGAGAAACAAAATGCGCATGGGCGGCTCTTTCAAGGCCAGCAGATCATAGTAAAGCTCCAGGGCCTGTTTTTGCTTTTTATCGGCAATGGCGTTTATCATGTCAAAGATATGGTTGCTGATCTGGGGGGTACAGATGGCTTCCACATCTGCATCGGTGATCACGTCCCTGTCCATGCAATAACAAATCAGTTTTTCCAGCTCCATCTGAATATTGTCCATGTTGGTGCCGGTCTTGGAAATAATGAGCTGTACGGTGCTTTCCGTAATCTTTTTCCCGTCCTTTGCCAGGGTGCTGCCGATCCAGCGTTTTAAGGTGTTTTCATCCTGGGAAGTAAATTCCGCCGCATAACCTTTTGACTGAATCGTTTTGTAGAGCTTGCTCCGCTTGTCCACCGCGCTTTCCGAAAATACAAAGAAGGTACTTTCACAGGGGGCGGCCAGATATTCTGCCATTTTTTCCCCGCCGGATTTGAACAGGCCGCTGTCTGACAGGAAAATCACCCGGCGTTCGGCCAAAAAGGGCAGGGTTTCTGCCAGGTCGATGATTTCTCCCAGGTTTATGTCTTTTCCCTCGTAAACATGCACATTCATGGTATCTCCGTCGGTGCAGAGCGCCTGTCGGAGCTTCTCGCGGTACTGCCTCCGCAGATAGCGCTCATCTCCATAGAGAAGGTAGGCCTGTTTGAATTTATTTTGTTTAATGTCCTCGGCAATTTGTCTCATGCGGGCTCCTTTATTTTTATCCTGTCTTCATTATCCCATAAGAATTCCCGCAAGGATACATAAGCATGCGCTTATAATCCCGAAAACGGCCATTGCAATCTGGGTTTTCAACTCTTCGGTGTTCCTTTCTTCTTCGAGCATTGCTCTTGCCCTGGCGTTGTCTGTGTGAATTTCTCCATCATCCTGTTTATGGGGGATCAGTCCCAATAAAGGAAGAGGCAGAAGCAGAAGAAAGCCCAGCCTTGATCCGTATGCCCCGTTTCCGACATGAACCTGGGGGCTGTTTCTTATGAAAGAAGGAATAAAGAACCATAAAATGAATGCCGCAATCATTCCGGAAATCATAATAATGTTTCTGATCATTCTGAGATTTTTGGATGTTAATTTGTTCATAAGCTAAGCCCTCCTATACTCATTATGCCATGACTACTTCGCAATCATGGCATAGATGGCCATTCGGCCGATTCCTGCCTTGAATAAGGTCATTATACCATATTACTTCGCAATCATGGCATAGATGGCCATTCGGCCGATTCCTGCCTTGAATAAGG
>CAZAMX010000266.1:3856-3961 GCA_964486095.1 uncultured Acetatifactor sp.
TTTATTATACCATGTCAGATGACATCATGTAAATATAACTTCCGGCGTATCAGCGATGAGGAATGAATTTCATCATTCCTGTCACTCAGACGCTGTTTCTCATTT
>CAZAMX010000267.1:0-3950 GCA_964486095.1 uncultured Acetatifactor sp.
TGTTCGGAATTGCAGTGCTGATGATCTATAATATTATCTCTTACTTTAAGGAAAAGGGAGAAATTGATCCTTACATTATCAGCTTTGCCTATGTGATACGCCTGCTTGACATTTGTGATGAGCTGGAAAAGGCAGGACTTTCGGAATGCGGGGAGGAGCTGGAGCAGATCAGGCATCATAAGAAGAGGCTTCAGCCCATGCGGCGGAACAGCTTCTGGGTCATGAATTCCGGCTCTGCCAGGGGCGGAAACACATCGGGAGATATTATTGGGGTCCTGATGGTTTACATTCGTATTGTTTTTCACGTGGATCTGATCATATTTAACAGTATGCTGGGCGTCCTGCGGCAGCATGTGGAGGATGTGGACGGATTGATCAGCGTCCTGGGATACCTGGAGACGGCGGCAGCGGTATGGATTTTCAGGGAGTCTTTGCATAATGGATGGTGCCGGCCGGAATTTGCAGAGGGAAAACACGGGACTTTTGCGAAGAAGAGCGGAATCAAGCTGGAGAACGGCTATCATCCGCTGCTGCAGCAGCCTGTCAAAAACAGCATTACGGCAGACCGGGGCGTGCTGCTGACGGGTTCCAACGCTTCGGGAAAATCCACGTTTTTGAAGACGGTGGCTATCAACGCTATACTTGCCCAGACGGTTAATACCTGTGCGGCGGACGGCTACAGGGCTCCCTTTTTCCGCATTTATTCTTCCATGGCCCTGCGGGATGATCTGGCGGGGGGAGAGAGCTATTATATTGTGGAGATTAAGGCTTTGAAGCGGATTCTGGATGCCGCCGGGGCAGGAGACGGTCCGGTTTTGTGCTTTGTGGACGAGGTACTCAGGGGAACCAATACGGTGGAACGGATCGCGGCTTCCACCCAGATTTTAAAGTCCCTGGGCAAGGCGGAAATATTCTGTTTTGCGGCGACTCATGACATTGAACTGACAGAGCTTTTGCAGGAGGAGTTTGACAATTATCATTTTGAGGAAAGTGTGCAAAACGGAGACATCAGCTTCAATTATTGTCTGCAGGCGGGGAAAGCTTCCAGCCGGAACGCCATCCGGCTGCTGGAGCTGATGGGATACCCGGAAGAAATCACCAACCGGGCCTTTCGCCTGGCAGAGCAGTTCCTGAATACGGGAAGCTGGAGATAGGCGCCAGGCCTGAAGGATATGAAAAGACGGCAATTTCTAAACGTTCGGCTGGCAGAAAAGCAATTGACAGCACTTTGACAACAGGGTACAATGATAACATTAATAGTAAACAGCATCAGGCAACGTGGGCAGTGACGGAAGGATCGGGAAGATTATTGTCGAAAGGGTGAAAACGAGATGTTAAGTGTTTTGAGTAATGTTACCGCGCTAAATGCTTCTAATCAACTGAAGATAAACGCAAAAAACAAGGCGTTGGCAACGGAGAAGCTTTCTTCCGGTTATCGCATTAATCGTGCTGCGGACGATGCGGCAGGATTAGCTATTTCCGAAAAAATGCGGCTGATTATCAGAAGTCTGAATCAGGGGACTCAAAACGGAACGGACGGTATCTCCTGGTGCCAGACCGGTGACGGAGCCTTAGACGAAGCACAGGAGCTTTTACAGAGAATGAACGAGCTGGCCATCAAATCCCTCAACGGAACCAACTCTGATTCCGACCGTTCGTACATGGAAATGGAGTTTAAAAATCTAAAGGAAGAGATGAATCGTATCGGCCAGACGACGCTGTTCAACGAGCAGAATATCTTTGACGAATATGATAAGCCCAACTATAAGGTATACGGCGGGCCGGTATGGACGCCGTCTCAGCAGCACGTGGTCACTGAGGGGAATAATAATCTTTGCTTTGAGATTGGCAGGGAGCCTGATTTTACAAAAGTGGAGATCACTGTACCCGCAGGGGAGTACAGTACACAGGATTTGATGGCGGAGATCGACATGGCTTTATTTGAGGCATCTCCGGATTTGCTGGTAGAGTATAAAAACGGCCATTGTAACGCTGTCCTGATGGGAAATGATACGATCGGGAGCGTCACGGGAGGGCTGTCCTATCTGATTTACCAGACGTATCAGGGCGGTACCTTTGGCGCGTTGATCGGCACCACGATTTTTGAACATGATTATGATAGGCTTGAGGTGGTGGCAGGGAAAAACGATTATATGAGTTTCTCCATTGAGGATTTTGACGGCAATAAGTCCGATAAGGAGATTAAGCTGGCACCCGGCAGATATACCCGCGGGGACCTGATTGAGCTTTTGAACAAGCAGCTGAAGGACACCGTGATTGAAGCCAGTCCTTACGGCACGGGAATCAAGCTGGGCAGCGAAAGTGCCATGGTGACGGGCTTTAAAGGCAATATGTTTAAAATTGACAATAAGGATGAGAGCAAAGTCTATAATTCCGTTTTTTATGATAATGTTCAGTACGGAAACGTTACCAAGTATCCGGCGGTTTTCACCGGCTCCGCGGTGCTGCCCACGGATTCTAGGGATAAGGAACACAGTAAATTTATCATTGATGGCAGCAACAACATACTTACTCTGCAGCCGGACGGCAGGGAGGATCCCGTCAGCATTACCATTGACGAGGGAGAATACACCATCGGAGAAATGCGGGAAAAGCTGGAGACGCTGTTTAAGAATAAAGGTCTGAATTTAAGTGTAAAGGCATACAGTGAACGGGTCAGGGTTTCTTCCGGGCGGTATTATAACTTTCAGGGGCTTACGGTTACTTCCGGCCTGAAGGGCTTGGAGAGTACGGTAAATTTCGATACCGCAAGCAGTGCCTATAAGACTCTTTTTGAGTCCAGACAGTACAATGATTATGGCAGCCCCGCTACTCGCTGGAATGAGACAAGCAGAAATGTGGACGGATTTTTTTACGGTTCCCGGACATTTCCCGCCGCCGTAACGTTGGATGGTACCAACAATAAATTTTCGATTAATCTCAATGTGAATGATAATGCCAATCATACCACGGTAAACAAGAGCTGTACGATCGAGATGGGCCAGAAGTCCTATGCAAACGTGGAAGAGCTGAAAGCGGAGCTGCAAAGTCAGCTGAACAAGGATACCTGTCCTTTGAAGGGACTGCTGGATGTCACGGTCAAAAACGGCACGCTGGCGCTTACCAGTGCATCCGGCAAGGATGTGAATACGATTCGGCTGTCGTCAGTTTCCGGAAACAGCGGGTATGATACTCTTTTTGTGGGCCGTAACAGCAAGCCGATCTATAACTCCGTAAACAGTTCTTCCGTCACGCTGCCGACGCCCATTCCTACGGGCGGAATAAAGCAGGATTCCAATGTGACAATCCAGCTGGGAAATAACAGCCAGACAGTAAATATAAACAAGGGCGATGATCAAAACACAATTAAACAGAAGATTGAAGCGGCTTTTCCGCCTTCCACCAGGACGGAATACACTAAATTTCCCTATGTGAGCGGTCATGGCGGAGATTCCTCAGGAAGTACCCCTACCACGGCCACTGGCAGCGAGACACTGCGTTCCTGGAATGGTTCGGCTACGGGATCCTCAAAGGAGGCGGAGGGAAGTACGGCACTGGGATACAATATTCCGGCATCTCTGAAGATCGGGCCGGAACTGAAGGATACGATGGTATTGGATTCCGGCAATAATCAGATCAGCCTGAATATAAACGGAACGCCCAAGACCCTTACCTTAACGGAGGGAAGCTATAATCAGGACAGTCTGGTAACAGAACTGCAGGAGCAGATTGATAAGGAATTTGGCACGGACATGGGAGGCGCCATTGTAGAGCGAGAAGGAAATAACCTGATTATTACGGCCAGACTGCCTCTTGGAGAGGACGGAAAGGATACTTCTCTGTCCTGTTCCACCGGCAGCAGCAGCTTCCTGAAGGATTTAAATACCACCAGACGGCCTGCGGAATGGCGGAGCAACAGGTCCCTGCAGTCAGGCATAAATATAAATGGC
>CAZAMX010000268.1:0-3934 GCA_964486095.1 uncultured Acetatifactor sp.
GAATGATGTGCTGAAAGCCCTGGAAGAGAGCGGAGAGCTGCTTTCCAATATTACGGGAGCATATAGGAATCAGGACGGCAGCCGGTATGTGGTGCCTCTGCAGTTTAGCTTTACTCTTGCCATGGGCAGGGATATAACAGCGGCAGACATGAACTCCCTGGAAGCGCTGGCCGGATTTTTATCACAGGCGGATTACAGTTATCTGGGCAGTCTGACGGTGGATGAGCTGGTAGATATGTTTTACACTTACTTTTGTGATAAGATGGTGAAAGATAAGGCGCTGGACAAGGAAGTTCTTGGCAGGTGCCTGGAGTATCTGAAGGCCGTTGGGGACAACAGCGGTATGATCGACAAGCGGCAGGAGGATGAAATAAATTTCGGCATGTGGGATCTGGCCTCAAAGGCAAAGCTGGCCTTCGTGGAAGCGAACGGCTTCACGGACTGCATGTTCCCCATGTCCATTGTGGATTATATTAAGGGAGATTTTACGGCTTTTGAAAACAGCTTTATTCCTTCCGCTCAGATGGGAATCTGTTCAAAGAGCAAATATGTGGATACTGCCAAGGATTTTCTGAAGTTTGCGCTGTCCGAGCAGGTGCAGAATTCGGATACCTATCAGGGATTTCCCGTAAACAGTCAGGCAATGCAGAATCAGGCGGATAAAGACCGCTCGAACATGAGTGCCGTTACCGCAATCATGGGGGACGATGGCAGTTACCTGGAGTTTGAGAGTAAGCCCTATTCCAAGGAGACGGCCAAGCGGCTGGTAGATATGTGTAAGACGCTGGACAAACCGGTTAAAGAGGATAGCAAAATCCGAGAGGTACTGATTGAAAGCCTGGGAGGATACTTAAGCGGTACACAGTCTTTGGATGAGACTATCGGGAAGATAGAAGACGGATTGAAGATGTATCTGGCGGAATGACTTGCTGCAAGGCTTAACCATTACGAGAGTTAAACCGGAATGGCACGCAAAGCTTGAAAACCGTTCCCGAACGTGTTAGGATAAGCTTATGAAAATTTTGCGGACCGGGAAAGGAGCGGAATTCTGAAATGAGTTATATCCAACACAGATCGGAGGAATCCCTGGAAGATTATTTGGAGACGATACTTATTTTAAGCAGACGCCTTTCTGCTGTGCGCTCCATTGATATTGCAAACGAAATGAGTTTTTCCAAGCCCAGTGTGAGCGTGGCCGTGAAAAACCTGAAAAGCCGCGAATATGTTACTGTTTCGGAGGACGGATATATCTGCCTGACAGAAGCGGGAAGAAAGATCGCGGAAAGCGTTTATGAGCGGCATACGCTGCTGACGGACTGGCTGATCCATTTAGGCGTGGATCCACAGGTGGCCGCTGCCGATGCCTGCAGGATGGAGCATGATATTACTCCGGAAAGTTATGAAGCCATGAAGAAATGTATTTTGTCTCTTCTGGAAAAGAACTGATTTTGAGCGAAGGCAGACACCCCGCATTTACTGCGGGGTGTTTGAGCTTTCGGAATGAAAATTTTGTGAAGTGGTATTGCCGGAGTGACAGGCGGAACACAGGGAGCAGTCTGCGCACCCGCAGCCGCAGGAGGATTTCCCTTTTTTTCTGCCGCGTACCATGCTGACAATGATGGCGGATACTGCCGCAATGAGGACAGCACTGACAATGAGCGTAGATAAATTTTCTATAATCCATGAAATCATTTAGATACCTCCGGTAGTTTCTGTATTAGTAATAACTAACCATATAGAAAAAACATAAGTTAGCACTTGCTAACTATGTATTATAGTATGACACCGGTTTTTTATTGTCAATCATTTTTCAAGGCTTTTTTCTGATTTATCAGCCTTGCACAAGAAATCGGCATATATTAGCACCAATTTTATGCAGACTGCCTGGGCAGGTTACTGATTCAATCAGGAATTAGTGATTGATTCCCAATAAAAAAAGTTGTAATATAGTATTACAGATATTTACCAATGGGGGAATTCAAATGGAAGGACTAAAGAATTTAATGGAAGATAATGTGGAGCGCGCCATTAATAAGCTGCTGCCCACTATGCCTCATATCTGCTCCTGCCAGGACTGCAAGTTGGATATGGCAACTTACGCCCTGAATCGGCTGCAGCCCAAATATGCCCGTACCAGTACCGGCGTTATCCTGCATCGGTTTGATACTGCTTCGGCTCAGGCGGAGGCGGAGATTCTGGCAGTAGTTATTTCCGCCATCGAGATTATCGGAGCTCACCCTCATCACCCGCCTAAAGACGGAAATCCTCCTGCTTCCGAAGATACAAAAGAAGGATGACGCAGCACATTTTTGGTGAATGCTCTTCATTTTTCTGAAAATTCGGACGAAATAAATAGTAGAAAGAATCATACACTATCAAAATACGCATTCCAAGGAGGGATTAACGCAGTAAACGGATTTTCAGGTATTTTCATGGTGAATTCAGTGGCGGCCGTTTCCGGTGTCTATAAGGCAAAACGTGACGAACGGCGTGACACCCGCTCCGATTCGAAAAAGAAAAATGCGGAAAGGCTTTTTACAAGCATTTTGAAAGATAGTGTAAGGGAGAGCCGGGCGGACGTGGTAGATTGTCAGACGATTACCTATGGCAGGGACAGCAAAATGCAGAACTATCATTATCAGACAAGGGAATACCGTTACTGAAACACAGGGCTGCCGCATATGCGGCAGCCCTGTTGCTGTCATGCGCCGAAAGGCGCATGCTTTCTAAGAATTAATGTAAGCGGTTCTGTTTACAGGCGGTTATAGGAATCAATCATATCCGACACCCCGGTCGAGAAGGAAGAAAGGTTACACTGGCCGGAAACGGAAGTGATTGCAAGATCAAACTCACTTAAAGCTTCGCCGGCTTCTACCTTTGCAATCACTTTTGAAATAGAGTCCCTTGTGGACTTCATGTTCATGATGAAGATACTCCAGTAAGCGGAATTGCTTAAGCCCTCTGCCTGCAGTGCCTCCTGATCATCATCATAGGCCAGCAGGGCATCTGCATAGGTGCAGAACTCTTCATACAAAGGCTTTATTTTAGTGAGATCCATATCCAGAATATTGTCGTCCCACACATTCTCCACATACAGCTCGTCCAAAATATCCTTGCCCAGATTAATTACCATATTCAGGGAATAGAATACCACATAACCTTCATTCTTCATCATTTCCAGGCTTTCCTGCTGGCGGGCATCGGCAACAATATCCAGCTCGGTAAGGAAAATATCTCCGGTATTGTAATACTCCACAAGTGCATTGAGAAGGGCCGTATGCTGTTCCTGAGATTTCGCGAAATTATCCTCCAGATAGGTCTGAGGAGATGTGTAATCGCTGATCTCATTGAGGGTATTCAAAAGGTTGGTAATGGACGGATACATATCCAAAAAGGCCTGGTCCAAAGTATCCTTTTCACTTTTGCCGTTTAAGATTTCATAAGCTTCTTCCACATCGCTTAAGGGGCTGGACAGAGAGTAGCAGGTATAATAATTATCACTCTCATCTAAAAGCTTAAACTCTTCGCTTTCAACATCCACATAGGTAAAATAGCGAATCAGCGAATCGTTTATTCTGCCCAGCATGGCATTGTTGATGTCGATATAGATATTGTAGAGCCGCTGAGCCGTTTCCTCATCAAGGACACCTTCAGGTACGGGAGTGGGACGGTTGTCCTCCGAGCCGAAGGACTTGGGAGGCATTGTCAGGGAGTCGGATCCGCTGTCGGAACTCTCCTTATCTTCCTTCCCGGAAGGCATTCCCTGACATGCAGCCAGGGAAAACGTCATAACTGCCGCAATCAGAACGGTAAAAATTCTTTTTTTCATTTTAAGTTTTAACCTCCATGTTATATGGTTTCCGTAAACAATAAATGACACAACCTGACAAGCAGTATACTACAATTACAGGGGGAATGTCCATATGCTTTTGTT
>CAZAMX010000269.1:0-3923 GCA_964486095.1 uncultured Acetatifactor sp.
ATCCGTACGGTGATCTGGCCAGCAAGGTCTTGGGCTTTACGGGCGGAGACAATCAGGGCATTATCGGCTTGGAGGTAATCTACGAAGAATATCTTAAGGGAGAGCCGGGTACCATTCTTACAATAACAGATGCCAAGGGCATTGAGGTGGAGGCGGCAGGGGAACGGCGGATAGAGCCGGTAAACGGCAACGACCTCAGTATCAGCATGGATATGAACATTCAGTCCTATGCCACCCAGCTGGCAGTCCAGGCGAGAGCCGCCAAGCAGGCGGAAAGCGTTTCCATCCTGGTGATGAACCCGAAGAACGGGGAAATTTACGCCATGGTGAATGTGCCGGAATTTGACTTAAACGATCCTTACGCCCTGCCGGAGGGTACGGCGGAGGAAGGGCTGACAGCGGAGGAAAAGCAGAATCTGCTGAATGCAATCTGGAGAAACGGCTGCATTAACGACACTTACGAGCCAGGGTCCACCTTCAAGATTATCACAGCGGCGGCGGGTCTGGAAGAGAAGGTGATTACCACCGCCAGTACCTTCAGCTGTCCCGGATTCATCGTGGTGGACGACAGGCGGATTCACTGTCACAAGCGGGCCGGTCACGGCACCCAGGATTTCACCCATTGTATGATGAATTCCTGTAATCCGGCGCTGATCTCTGTGGGAATGCGGCTGGGAGTAGACAATTATTATCGGTATTTCGAGCAGTTCGGCTTAAAGACAAAGACGGGAATTGACCTGCCCGGCGAGGCGGGAACCATTATGCACAAAAAAGAGAATATGGGAAATGTGGAGCTGGCTACGGTGGCGTTCGGCCAATCCTTCCAGATCACGCCCATACAGCTGATTACTACGGTGTCCTCCATTATCAACGGCGGAAACAGGATTACGCCTCATTTTGGGGTTAAGACATTGGATGAAGAAGGCAATGTACTGGAGACCTTTTCCTATCCGGTGACGAAAGGAATTCTGTCGGAGGAAACCAGCGCTACCATGCGGGAAATTTTGGAGATGGTAGTGGCGGAGGGCTCCGGAAAAAACGGAGGTGTGGCGGGCTTCCGCATTGGCGGAAAAACTGCCACCAGCCAGACTCTGCCCAGGGGAAGCGGCAGGTATATTGCTTCCTTTATCGGGTTTGCCCCGGCGGATGATCCGCAGGTTATCGCCCTTGCCATTGTAAACGTTCCCCAGGGGGTTTACTATGGCGGACAGGTGGCGGCGCCGGTGGTTCGTCAGCTTTTTGAAAATATTCTTCCGTATTTAGGGATAATGGAGTATAATCAATGATAAGTAAAATCAGCATTTTGGCGGTTATGTTATCTTTTTGTATCAGCGCGCTTTTGGGGCCGGTGCTGATCCCCTGGCTTAAGAAGCTTAAAATCGGCCAGACGGTGAGGGAGGACGGACCGGCGGGGCATCTGAAGAAGAACGGCACGCCCACTATGGGAGGCCTGCTGATTCTGCTTTCGGTGGTGGTGGTGACTCTTGTTTTTGCGGAGGATTATCCGAAGACGGCTCCCATTCTGTTCCTGACCGCAGGCTTTGGACTGATCGGCTTTCTGGATGATTACATAAAGGTGGTCTGCAGGCGGTCCATGGGTCTTTCGCCTCTGCAGAAATTTACGGGGCAGCTGGTGGTGACCGGGGTTTTTGCCTTTTATCTGTTAAGGTTTACGGATGTGAGTCTTGCCATGAAAATTCCCTTTCTGCCCGATCGTTTTCTGGACTTTGGCATTTGGAACATCCCGATCCTGTTTTTTGTGGTGCTGGGGACCGTAAACGGGGTGAATTTTACGGACGGTCTGGACGGACTGGCGGGAAGCGTTACGGTGATTGTGGCCGTGTTTTTTACCGTGGTTGCCATCGGCACCGGCAGCGGGATCGAGTCCGTGACCTGTGCGGTTACAGGGGCGCTGCTGGGATTTTTATTGTTTAATGTTCATCCGGCCGAGGTATTTATGGGGGATACAGGCTCCCTGGCGCTGGGGGGCTTTGTGGCGGCCTGCGGTTATATGATGCAGATGCCGTTGTTTATTGCCATTGTGGGTATTGTTTATCTGGCGGAAGTGGTCAGTGTTATTTTACAGGTAGGATATTTTAAGTTAAGCGGCGGGAAAAGGCTTTTTAAAATGGCGCCGCTGCATCATCACTTCGAACTGTGCGGCTGGTCTGAGACCAGGATTTCGGCTCTGTTTACCATTGTGACGGCTCTGATGTGTCTGGTAGCGCTGCTGGGGCTGAGATCGTAAAAATATTAAGAGGAAAAGGGAAACAAAAGTATGGAGAATTATCTTGTGATCGGATCCGGCATCAGCGGAATTCATTCCGTGAAGCTGTTGGAACATATGAATGAGAATGTGACGCTGTTCGACAGCAGCGAGACCATAACGCCGGAGGAAATGCGGGCAAAACTGCCGGAAGACAGCAGGGCGGTCTGCATTGCGGGAAAGCTGCCGGAAGAGGTGTTTGGGTCTGTATCAAGCGTAGTCTTAAGCCCCGGGGTGCCGGTGGATCTTCCTCTGGTGCAGAGCCTAAAGGATCACGGTGCGAAAATTATGGGAGAGATCGAGCTGGGATACCGGGCGGAGAAGGGCCGAGTGGCGGCGATTACGGGGACCAACGGTAAGACGACCACCACAACCCTTGTGGGCGAGATCATAAAAAGATGGCTGGGGGAGGAAAAGGTTTTTGTGGTGGGAAACATCGGAAATGCCTATACTTCCGAGTGTTTAAAGACCGGCGGGGATACGGTTACGGTGGGGGAAATCAGCTCTTTTCAGCTGGAAACCATCTGCGATTTTCATCCGGCAGTCTCCGCTATCCTCAATATTACGCCGGATCATTTAAACCGTCATCACACCATGGAGGCTTATGTGGCGGCAAAGGAAAATATTACCCGGAACCAGACCAAGGAAGACATTTGTGTGCTGAACTATGAAAACGAATATACCAGGAAATTCGGGGAAAGGTGCCCTGCCGGAGTGGTCTGGTTTTCTTCCGTAAGAGAGCTGGAAGAGGGCTACTGGCTGCGGGGGGATAAAATTGTGAAAAGCGTCGGCGGCAGCTGCCGGGAGATCCTGGATATTCACAAGGATATGAACCTGGTGGGGCTTTGCAACGTGGAAAACGTGATGGCGGCGCTGGCTGTGGCAGAGGGCATGGGAGTGCCGGAGGAAATTGCGCTGAGGGCGGTGCGGGCTTTTCATGCTGTGGAGCATCGGATCGAGTTTGTGGCTTCAAAGGGGGGCGTGGATTATTACAACGATTCCAAGGGCACTAATCCCGATGCGGCCATTCAGGGGATCAAAGCCATGAACCGGCCTACGGTACTGATCGGCGGAGGATATGATAAGGAAAATGAGTACGATGAATGGATCGAAAGCTTTGAGGGCAAGGTGAAGTGGCTGGTGCTTATAGGTCAGACAAGGGAAAAAATAGCCGATTGCGCCAGAAAGCACGGATTTGACAGGATTCGTTTCGCGGATACTTATCAGGAATGCCTGGAGCTGTGTACCCGGCTTGCGGAAGAGGGGGATGCGGTGCTGCTGTCTCCGGCCTGCGCCAGCTGGGGGATGTTCCCCAACTATGAAGTGCGGGGAAAACTTTTCAAGGAATATGTCAGGGGACTGGCATAAACGGCTAAAGGAGCGTCTATGGCAACACAGCGAATTGCAAAGCGGAAAAAAAAGGAAGCATCGGAATATTTTTTTGACTACAGCCTTTTGTTTATTGTGCTGTTTCTTCTGGGCTTCGGGCTGGTGATGATTTATTCCGCCAGCTCTTATGAGGCCTTTCAGGAATTCAAGGATGAGGCATATTATCTGAAGAAGCAGCTGACGGCAATTGCGATCGGGCTGGTGATGATGATAATCGTGGCCAATATTCCTTATCATTTATGGGAAAGATTTGCACTTTTAGGATACC
>CAZAMX010000270.1:0-3905 GCA_964486095.1 uncultured Acetatifactor sp.
ATGACTGGATCCGGCTGTTTCAGGCGAAAAATGATGAGGAATTGAAAATGCTGGCGACAAAAAACAAGGGACTGGCGGAGGCGGCAGAGGTAATGAAACGGATGAGTCTGAGAAAGACACTGCAGTATTATTATGAAGCACATTTAAAAGCTGTCAGGGACCGCTATGGAGAAGACGCTTACGTCAGAGACCAGGGAAGGGCCGAGGGCATTGCCTTGGGAAGAGCGGAGGCTGTTCTGCAGCTACTGAAGGACCTGGGTGAGGTGCCGGAGACGCTTAAAACACGAATTCAAAAGGAAACGGATCTGCAAATGCTGAGCAGGTGGCTGAACGTCGCCGCCAGAGCAGAAAGTATTGGGGAATTTAAAAAAAAGATGTAAATTCTTTTGCAATACCGAAGAGCTCAGGAAAGGACTGGAAATGTCATGCCGGAATTACCCGAAGTTGAAACCGTCAAAAGAGTACTGGAGCCCCAGATCAGGGGGCTTACCATCACGCAGGTCACCGTAAAAAGACCGGAAATCACTGCTTACCCGGATGCGGAGGAATTCTGCAGGCTGGCGGCCGGGCAAACCGTTTCTCACATGGAGCGCCGGGGAAAGTTTCTGATTCTGCATTTACGCAGCCATGACCGGATTATCCTGCATCTGCGCATGACAGGCTGCCTGCTGCTTACTCCCCCGGAGCTTCCGGAGGAAAAGCATACCCATATGATTTTCAGCCTCAGCAGCTTGCCGGAAAACACACCCGGCCCGGGAACAGCGTCTTCCCCGGGAAGCCTTCCTTCCCCTAAACGCACACCTGCACTGGAGCTGCGTTTTTCCGACATGCGGCGTTTCGGGCGCTTCTGGCTGCTTCGGGAAAACGAGGCGGATACATACACCGGGATCGGGAAGCTGGGAATAGAACCCTTTGATGATAAGCTTACTCCGGCCTACCTGACTGCCCGCTTGGGAAAAAGCAGAAAAACCGTGAAGGAATGTCTGCTGGACCAAAGCGTGATTGCAGGGATTGGCAATATCTATTCCGACGAAATTCTGTTTACGGCCGGGATCTGCCCCACCCGCCCGGCCAACAGCCTAAAACAGAGAGAATGGGAACGAATCGCTGCCGCCGTACCGGAACGTCTCACCTTTTTTATCGAAAAGAATAAAATAACACCGGAAGACTATCTGCAGACAAAAGGCCGCGACTACCGCAACACCCCGTTTTTACAGGTATACGGCAGAAGCGGACAGCCCTGCCCCGCCTGCGGAGATAAATTGTGCCGCACCGTGGTGGGCGGCAGGAGCAGCGTATACTGCCCTGCCTGCCAAAACGGCACTGAAATTTAATGATTTCCATTATTTCCGCATAGGTTTCAGACCGGCAGCAGACAATAAAAGAAAATATTTTAATACGGAGGTTCAACAGCATGTGCACAGCAGCAGCTTATCAAAATCATGATTTCTACTTTGGCCGAAATCTGGATCTGGAACATTCTTATCATGAAGATGTGGCCATCACCCCCCGCAATTACCCCTTCCGGTTTCGAAAAGCGGGGACGCTCTCCAGCCACTATGCCATGATCGGCATGGCCTACATCGCCGATAACTATCCCCTCTATTATGAGGCCACCAACGAGGCAGGTCTTAGCATGGCAGGCCTGAACTTCCCCGGAAACGCCGATTACAGGCTTTTTCAGGAAGGGAAGGACAATATTGCCACTTTTGAATTCATTCCCTGGATCTTAGGCCAGTGTTCCACTATCCCCCAAGTAAAGGAGAAACTGTCCCGGCTGAATCTGGTTTCTCTCGCCTTCAGCGATGCACTTCCTCCTTCTCCACTGCATTGGATCATTTCCGGCAGGGATGGCAGCATCACGGTGGAATCCGTCAAGGAAGGACTCAGGGTTTATGATAACCCAATCGGGCTTTTAACCAATAATCCGCCCTTCGACTACCATATGACCAACTTAAGCAACTACATGGCTCTGTCTGCCAATCCGCCGGTAAACAATTTCTGCCACAGCCTTACCTTGACACCATACTGCCGGGGCATGGGTGCAATGGGGCTTCCCGGAGATCTCTCTTCCGCCTCACGCTTTGTAAAGGCGGCCTTTACCCTGTTAAATTCCCGCTGCGGTACCTCTGAAGCGGAAAACGTGAGCCAGTTCTTCCACATTTTAAAAAGTGTGGAGCAGCAAAGGGGCTGTGTTGATTTAGGAGATGGGCAGTACGAGGTAACCATCTACTCCTGCTGCTGCAACGCGGATAAGGGGATATATTACTACACCACCTATGACAACAGCCAGATCACCGCCGTAGATATGCGGAAGGAGGACCTGGAAAGCAGTCTCCTGATTTCTTATCCGGTGCTGTGGGAACAGAATATTCTGTGGCAGAACTGATAAAAACGCCATTTTTCCGGGCAATCTACCTGACCGTATAAGCAATATAGGTCAGGTGATCCCCCAGCCTTTCTAAGTTGGACACAAGATTGATAAAGACCCCGCTGCTCTCGGGCCGGCAGATTCCTGCGTTCAACCGCTCAATATGCTCATTAATCAGCCTTTTGCGGAAGCCGTCGATCTCGTCTTCTACCTTGTCTGCTTTTTCCAGAAGGGACACATCCTTTTCGGAAATAATCTGCTTTGTGAGGCTGTACAGCTCTTCCACCTTATGAACCATATCGTTTATCTCGCTCCTGACGCTTTGGGAAAAGTCAAGATTGTTTTTAATGGAGCTGCGGGTATATTTTATAAAATTATCGGCAATCTCCGCAATTCTCATAATGTCACCCACGTTGCTGTGGATATTTGTTATGCTTTTTTCATGAACTACCTGTTTACTCTGGGCCGAAAGGCGAATCAAATAGTTCACAATGCCATGATATACCTCATCGGCTCTGTCAATCTGCTTTTGGGCCGGCTCTATCAGGGACTTATCCTTTGTGTCAAAGGCCTGATAAGCTGCCCGAAAGGCCCCCATGGCCTCTTCCGCCAAAAGGATCGTCTCCTTTTCCAGCTGGGAAATAGCGAGGGATGGCGAAGAAAGCATTCTCTCGTCCAGACAGGTATCGGCTTTCCCGGCCTTTTCCGTTTTTCTTTCCTTTATCAGTGCCTCGGACGCTTTTACAAACATACCGCTGAACGGCAGAAAAAGCATCGTGCAGACCACATTGAAGAAGGTATGAAACATGGCGATCTGCGTGGCGGCGGAATCAAACCATTTTTGAAAGGTCATTTGAGAAAAGCCGGGCCATAATATAAGCAAAACAAAGAAGATTACCGAGCCCAGGGTGTTGAACAGCAAATGGATCAGACCTGCCCGCTTTGCGTTGACTCCTGCGGTCAGAGAGGACATGAGCGCAGTGACACAGGAACCGATATTAGTGCCTAAAATTATGTATAGCACCTCGTTTCCGCCTGTGCCGATGGTCAGCCCCGCCACGGACATGGCAATGATAATGGAAGTGGTGGCAGAGCTGGACTGCACCAGCGCAGTGAGAAGGATTCCGATAACAAATAGTAAAAACGGGTTCTTCACATGTTCAAACAGCACCTGTATCATATCCCGGCTGCCTTTCATGGCATCGGACATCAGAGAAAGTCCGATAAAAATAAGCCCCAGGCCCGCAAAGATCAGTCCCGCCCTCCTAAAGCTTTCCCGTTTGCAGACCATGTACATCATGATCCCTGCAAAGACACAAACCTGAATATAGGTAGTGACGGGAAAAGCACTGAGGGCCGCAATCTGTGCGGTAACCGTGGTACCGATATTCGCACCCATAATCATTGCCGCCGCCTGATAGAGGTTTACGATGCCCACATTTACAAAACCAACTATCAGCACCGTGGTCACTCCGGAGCTTTGAATCAGCGCGGTCGCTCCCATGCCTATGGCAACATTAGGCAGTTTTTTGTC
>CAZAMX010000271.1:0-3904 GCA_964486095.1 uncultured Acetatifactor sp.
CTCTGGGGGTGGAATCCCACGGCGCAAAGCGTTGGATCAAGATTCAGGGGCTGGGCCTGAATCTGCAGCCGGCGGAGGTGGCAAAGCTGGGAATGATCCTGTTTCTGGCGGTTTTGGTGTGCAAGATGGGGAAAAGTGTCCGGACCATGAAGGGGTTTATCATCATGGTACTGGTGCCCATGCCCGTGGTGCTGGAGGTTTATCTGATCACGAAAAACTTAAGCTCTGCCATCATCATTTTGGGCATTTCGGTGCTGATGGTGTTCGTGGCCAGTCCGGACTATAAGAAATTTGTCATCATGGGAGCGGCAGGTGTGGCGGTGATTGCGGTTGTGATCTTTGTGATTGTATCATCCTATGCCTCAGGGGACCAGATGGCCTGGAGAAGCGAGCGTATTGTGGCATGGCTGGATCCGGAAAGTCAGGCCCAGGGCAAGGGCTTTCAGACCATTCAGGCTCTGTATGCCATCGGCAGCGGCGGCATCTGGGGCAAGGGACTGGGGCAGAGTATGCAGAAGCTCAGTTTCCTGCCGGAGGCCCAGAACGATATGATTTTCTCCATCATTTGTGAAGAGCTGGGGTTGTTCGGGGCGGTGGCCGTCATATTGATGTTCATCATGCTTTTGTGGAGAATGATGGTGATCGCCAATAACGCTACGGATCTGTTCGGAGCCATGCTGGTGGTGGGCGTTATGGGGCATATTGCCATCCAGTCCATTTTAAATATAGCCGTTGTTACCAACACCATTCCCAATACGGGGATTTCCCTTCCCTTTATCAGCTACGGCGGCTCGTCCGTCATGTTCCTGCTGATTGAGATCGGGCTGGTTTTAAGCGTGGCCAGGCGGATACAGCTCAAAGAGTTGTAGGGAACTTATACAAGCCCTGCCTCATAGGATATAGTAATCTTATTTGAGGCTTAGGGAATATGGATTCTATTCACATATGGGGCGGTGTGGCCCTGCAGGGAGAAGTTTGTATCCAGGGTTCCAAAAATGCGACGCTGCCTATTCTGGCTGCGACGCTGCTTACAGGTGAATGTTCTTATATCAGGAATTGTCCCAGGATTTCGGACGTGTATGCCATGATCAGTCTGCTGCAGAGCCTGGGCTGTATTGTAAACTGGCAGGAAAACGGAGTATTGGTGGATTCCTCCCGAGTGAGGCGGGGAGAGATGCGCTCCGCGGCAGTGAGGGGAATGCGCTCGTCTCTGTGCCTGCTGGGGGCCATGCTCGGCAGATGCAGCGAGGTTGTGATGGAGCATCCGGGAGGCTGTGTCATTGGCTCCAGACCTATTGACCTGCATATTGGGGCGTTACAGCAGATGGGGGTGGAATTTAAGGAGGAAGAGGGGCTGTTAAAGGCTTGGGCGGATCGGCTTCACGGGGCTGAAATCTGTCTGCCCAGGCCCAGTGTGGGGGCGACGGAGAATATTATTCTGGCCGGCGTTATGGCCGAAGGAGATACCGATCTGCGGGGGGCAGCCAGGGAGCCGGAGGTAACGGCGTTGTGCCGATACCTGGAATGCTGCGGGGCATGTATTGAAGGAATCGGAACGGAATGTCTTTGTATCAAAGGCGGACGGACGCTGTATGGCACGGATTTTGAAGTGCCTGCGGACCGCATTGTGGCAGGAACGTATCTGCTTACCTGTATCGGGACAGGCGGAAATCTGTTTTTGGGCAAGGCTCCCTGGAGGGAGATGGAGGCCGTGACGGATCTGGCGGAACGCATGGGCGGAAAGCTGTGCATTTCCGAGAAGGGGATTTATGTTCAGGGGCCGGACAGACCGAAGGCCATAGAGTGTATTGAAACCGCTCCCTATCCCGGATTTCCCACGGATCTGCAGTCCGTGGCGCTGGCGGTGGAAACCGTGGGGGACGGCAGCACCATAATAGAAGAAAAAATATTTGAAAACAGGTTCCGGGTGGTGGAAGAGCTTCGCAGAATGGGAGCGAATATACGCCAGCTGAATGAGTCAAGAGTGCTGGTGGAGGGCGTTCCGGCCCTGCACGGAGCAGCGGTGGAGGCCAGGGAATTGCGGGGCGGAGCCGCTCTGGTGGCAGCAGGTCTGATGGCCAGGGAAGAGACCAGTGTCTCGGGATGCCTGTATATATACCGCGGATATGAGAATATCTGCAGAGATTTCAGAGAGTTAGGAGCCAGGATTATAAGTGTTTAAGAGAAAGTTGGTTCTGATTATTCTGCTGGTACTGGTTGTGATCGGAGCGGCAGTATCGGGAGCCGGATATTATATTATGAAGACCTATACGATAAAGACGGTATACGTGGAGGGGAATGTACATTACACGGAGGACGAAATCAAGGACATCGTCATGGATGGCGCTTTCGGAAACAATTCTTTGTACCTCTCCATGAAATACCGGAATAAGGGGGTGGTGAACGTGCCCTTTGTGGACGTGATGGATGTGAAGGTGCTGGCGCCGGATACCATCAAGATTATTGTCTACGAAAAGGCGCTTACAGGCTATGTAAAGTATATGGATACCTATATGTACTTTGATAAGGACGGGTATGTGGTGGAAAGCTCAGGAGTGCGGACCGCGGGAGTGCCCCAGATTATGGGACTGGACTTTGACTATCTGGTGGTGGGACATGAGCTGCCGGTGAAGGACAGGAGTGTGTTCAACAGCATTCTGAACGTCACAAGGCTTCTGAACAAGTACGAGTTGGGAGCGGACAAGCTTCTATTTGGTGAAAACGGAGAGATAACGGCTTATTTTGGCAATGTGAAGGTCTCCTTCGGAAATGATGTGAACACCCTGGGAAACAAGATTATGCTTCTGCCGGAGCTGCTGCCGAACCTGGAAGGGCGAAGCGGCACCCTGCAGATGGAGACTTACTTTGAAAACGGCGGCCGCTATGTCTTTAAACCGGAGTAAATTATGAAGCATTTGCTTCGTGAAACTTTCATTATATTGATTCCGTCAAGCATAAGCGGGTAACAGGCAGCAGACGGCCGTTGTTCTCAATGCAGACTGTGCAAGACGTCGGTACTTGGCAAGCGTACTGTGCTTGCTTATGTACCGTTACGTCGAGCCTCAAGCGAAAGCGTGTCTGCATGAGAATGATGGCTGGCTGATGCCGTCAGGTTTCGGATGGCGGAACAGCTGCCGGCTATGAAAGTTTTGCCGTGAAACTTTTTCAGAAAATGGTTGCTAAATTTATAAAATAATTATATGATAGTCTATATGAGTTAATTTGTAGCTATTATGTTAAAAGGAGGACGTACCTTTGCTTGAAATTAAGACGAATGACGCTGAATCTGCGGCCAAGATAATCGTTGTAGGTGTGGGTGGCGCAGGTAATAATGCTGTTAATAGAATGATCGATGAACAAATAGACGGAGTGGATTTTATCGGTGTCAATACCGATAAGCAGGCCCTGCAGCTCTGCAAGGCGCCCAAACTTTTACAGATCGGGGAGAAGCTGACCAAGGGGCTCGGGGCCGGAGCAAAGCCGGAAATCGGCGAGAAGGCGGCGGAGGAAAGCGCAGAGGAAATTTCTACCGCTCTGAAAGGGGCGGACATGGTGTTTGTCACCTGCGGAATGGGCGGCGGTACCGGAACCGGCGCGGCGCCTGTGGTAGCCAGGCTGGCTAAGGAGATGGGGATTTTAACGGTGGGCGTTGTGACGAAGCCCTTCCGCTTTGAGGCGAAGGCGAGAATGGTCAACGCATTAAGCGGCATCGAACATATCAAGGAGCATGTGGATACCCTGATTGTCATTCCCAATGACAAGCTTTTGGAGATTGTGGACAGGCGTACCACCATGCCGGAGGCTCTTAAGAAAGCGGATGAAGTCCTTCAGCAGGCAGTGCAGGGCATTACGGACCTGATCAATGTGCCTGCCGTGATTAACCTTGACTTTGCGGATGTACAAA
>CAZAMX010000272.1:0-3901 GCA_964486095.1 uncultured Acetatifactor sp.
TCAAGCTTCAAAAGCCTTTCCAGCTCTTCCCTGCCGCCAAAGGAACGCTCCGCCGCTCTTTTCCCCAGCTCCAGGCGAAGCCCCTCGTCGTGTATCAGTCTTTGTATTTCTTCGCAGATACTCTCCGGTGTCAGCTCACAGACCAGCCCGTCTACCCCTCGCGTCACCTGCTCCCTGTTGCCGTTACAATCCGAAACCAGTATCGCTTTTCCTAAAATCTGTGCCTCCTGAACGGCAATGCTCTTTCCCTCAAATCTGGTGGCGTGGACATAAATATCTGCCTGTGCAAAATAAGGATACGGATTTTTTACGGCTCCCGGCAGCAGAAAATCCTCTTCCAGGCCGAGCCGCTTTCTCTTTTCCTCCAGGGCTCCCCTTTGATCCCCTTCCCCTAAAACGTACCACCGCGCCTGCTCTCCCCGTTCCTTTAAAAGACTCATGGCCTCCAGGGCAATGTCATAAGCCTTTTGTGTGACAAGTCTCCCCACCGTCAAAATTCGCATCCCTTTGAAATCGTCTTCAAAGCCGCCCGGGCAGGCCGCCTTTTTACGGATTCCCTCCACATCCAGCAGATTGGGGAAAAAGCTGCATTTCTCCCTGCACTCCGGATATACCTTCTCAAAGGAATTTTTTGCCTCATCGGAAACCGCATATATCCTGTCAAAATTCAGATAACAGTTCTTATCCAGCTTCCGGCTGTATCCTGCCATCTCATAGTCAATATGCACAAAAGCAGCTTTCCTGCCAGCCTTTACATGATCCGCCACATAGTAGGCGGAGCCTCCTTCCAAGTAAGCCACCGCCAAATCAAATTCCTCGTTAAAACGCTGTCCCCCGTCGGATAACAGCCTCCACAGCAGCTTGTCCGCCTGAATCCTTTTTCCTGCCGCCATGGAAAAAAAATTGCGGATCAAATAAGGCAGCAGCCTGAAAACGGTGCCTCTGCGGAAAGCCGCCTGCAAGATACGGCGCATCATCAAACGTCTTCCTTCCCTGCTTAAAACCGGACTGTCACAGAAGGAGCTGTTCAGCAGCCTTACATACTCCGGTAGCTCACTGACCATCTCCCCCTGGCCCATCAGTACGTAGAGTGAGACCTCATACTGCTTCGGATCTATTTTTTTCAGCAAATTTAAAAGCGCCGTCTCCGCCCCGGCCTGCCCAAGAGTATTGATCACAAACAGAAGCTTCCTCATACGGATTTTTCCTCCATCTGCCTTGCCAGCTCATCCAGCTTTTTCCACAGCTCGTCCTTCTCCCAATTTAAAAGAGACACCTGCATGGCAAGCTCCTGATTCTTACGCATCAGCTCGGACACCCTTGTGCTGACAAAAAAAGCAATATAAATCACGGCAAAGCCCAAGAGCAGCACCAGAAACATGCCTGTCATACTGATAAAGCGATTCCATAAAGTAGGACGCAGCAGAATTCCCGCCAGTATCAGGACCACACTGATAATGCCCCACGTCAGGCAAAACGGCTCTGTCATCCTCCTTTTGGCCAGAGAGGAAATCGTGATTCCCAAAAGTCCTACCCCGCCGCAGCAAATAATAATCCGTAATATATCTCCTGTTTCCATCTCTTATACCCCCCCCATTTGGCCGATTTGTGTTTTTCTGCTGGATATTTTCCGCTTCCCTCCGGCTTTTCCGTGATTATCTGTATTCCCCTGCTTATCCTTGCCGGACTCGTCATGTGCCAATCCGGATCCGCCCTTCACATATACCAGATTGGAAGGCTTTTTCCCCTTCCCCCTCTTTAAAATACTGCCGTTGCAGAATATATGCACATCCAGCGTCTTCTCCATCTTTCGCAGTCTATGATACGCCACCACCCAGCCTGCAAAGGATCCCAGCACCACGCCGATCCCATACCACAGGGGACTCTGCCTGCTGGCGAAAATACTCCCCAAAAGTGTTACTGTGCAGAAGGTGACGGAGGTCATCATGGCCCCGGTCATATCGTTAAAATAGTACTGAAAAATTATGGCCGAATACATAATAAACAGGATAAAATACCCGGCAGCCAGACAAGGATAAATCCTCATGATCTGACCACCGAAGCCCATTTTGGGAAGCAGGATAATGCAGACAAAAAAGATCACCACGGACACGATAAACTGCAGGCGGGTCAGGTTCATCAATTCCTCCGCCAGCTGGCCGAACATCATTTGTTTTGCATCCTGAATATCCGCTCCCCGGCCGCCGATGACTGCCTCGGAATATGCCTTGTACCGCTCGTGAAAGTGCATCTCCACCCTGGAGATAAAGATCATGCTTGCCGTAATATTGGTAAGCATGGCAAGACAGGTAGCCATATCATAGGTGGGCATACAGACAAATCCGCCCTTTACCTCCATCCTCATATCCGTAGACCAGAAAACAAAGTTGTGAATGTACATTCCCACAATATAGAGAGTGTTGGTGATCATCAGCTGCCAGTGGCTTTTAAAATATTCCAGCACCTCACGATATTTTCCACTGTTATGTCTGAAATAGCTTTTTACCAGTGCCAGCTCCAGGGAGCCGATTACCAGAAATCCCGTGTCCAATGAAACCAGCATGGCATAAATTACATTCATTTTAAACAGCCATACCAGTACCAGGGACAACAGGATGGAAACAGCCATGCCGATCAGGAAAAACAGGGAAATCTTCTTATAGTCCTTGCAGATAGACAAATACAGCATGGAGTAAAATACCAGCACCAGCCCCACATACCCCAGGTAGCTGATAAAAACAAACATAAGCTCCACCCCCAGCAGATACTCGCGGATGCAAAAGGGAATCCCCACGATACTGCTCAGCAGAATATTCATCATCAATCCCACATAATAGCAGGGCAGAATATCATCATAGGTCTCATTATAGATCACGTCGGAAAGATACTTTGAAAGCACTGCGTTAAAGGGCGCCGCCGTCATCAGGGAAAAGATGAAAATATACAGCACCGTACAGGAACACAGTTCTCTGGAGGCATAATCGATCTTTGTATACCCCAGGATCTGCTGCATGATAATCACCGCCCCAATTACCAGAAACATGGGGGCAATGGTAATGACCATGCTGTAGCCGAATCCGATCAAATTAGTGGTGATCGTATTCTTGCTGAATATTCGGTTTAATCTCACGCCAATACCTGCCATGGCTGTCCTCCTTTATCTTACTTTTGTCCCCGGTGAGCATCCTGAAGCATTCCTTTTTCCGGCTTAGAGATTCTTGATGTCATAATCGTCCATGTCCAAATCCTCTATATCATAATCCTCTCCGCCCACGCCCGCAGCAGTAAAATCCTCCAAACTGAAGGCTTCTTCGTCAAAATCCCCGGCTTTCTCTCCATAGCCGTCCGCTTCCGGGCCCACAGATTCCTCTCCATATCCGTCCATTTCCGGCTGCACAAAGTCTTTTCCGTAGCCGTCTTCATCTTCCTCACCCGGCCAGAGTTTTCCGTACTCCCAGCCAATCTCTTTATACAACTCCTGGTAGGTCTCAATCATCTGGCCCAGCTGATAGCCCTTTTTCAATCTGGCATAACCGCATTCCCCCATGGTTTTGCGCAGTCTGGATGAAGCTGCAAGATCTCGGATGGCCGCTGTAATCTCCTCCACATTCATAATGTGGGTTAAAATTCCCGCCGCGCCTAAGTCATCTCCCTCTCCGTAGATCAGGCCGCGGCAGTTTCCCACATCCGTAGCAATCACAGGCTTCCTGGCTGCATAACTCTCCAGAATCGTCAAAGGCTGTCCTTCGCTGATACTGGTCAAAATGGTAAAATCCATCCGGCCCAGATATTCCCTGACATCTATACGCCCCGTAAAGATCACATCCTTTACGCGCATGGCCTCCACCAGCTGATAACATTCTTCCGCATACTCCTTGTCTTCATCCACAGGCTCCATGAT